>CAYGYP010000061.1:0-8161 GCA_964354115.1 uncultured Candidatus Bathyarchaeia archaeon
GGAGGATAAGTTTGTCTTCAAAAACAAAGAAAGTAAGGGACAAATGGCGAAGCAAGACCTGGTACATGGTAACAGCACCACCATACTTCGGAAACACCGAATTGGGCTCAGTGCCAGCCGCCGAAACAGAAAAACTAATTGGCAGAACCATTGACGCGACGCTCTATGACGTTACGGGCGACTTTTCTCATCAATACTTGAAGATGTATTTCCAAATAAACGAAGTTGACGGCAAGACTGCGCATACGATCTTCAAGGGTCATGAATATTCCAGAGACTATCTGCGCAGCCTTGTGAGAAGAAGAACAACAAAGGTGGATGGCCTGTTCAACGTGATCACTAAGGACGGATACAACCTGCGTGTGGCAGTTTCAGCTTTCACGTTGTCCAGAGTCAAGACGTCGCAGGAAAAGGCCATGCGTATGATAATGACCAAGATCATCAAGGAAAAATCTGCAATACTCACGATAGATCAGTTCGCACAAGAGATGGTGCTGGGCAAGATAGCTTCAGACATATACAATGAAGCAAAGAAGATAGCCCCGCTGCGGCACGTAGGCATCAGAAAGTCAAAACTCGTGAAACAAGTAGCCCAATCAAAACAGCCAGCAGTCCCACAGCCCGCTGAGGAAGCCTAAGCTTTCAAGAGATTCTTTCCGTAGTCAAGCCCTTTTTGGAAAGCCGTGAAGTTTAGTTCTTCAGTTCCCCTTGGGATGTTGGCTTTAACTGATTCTTTGAGGGCATTCTCGTCTATCGCGTTTGTAATCGCCACGAATGCGCCTAACATGACGATGTTAGCAACTATTCTTCTTCCGAGTTCTTCAGCAATCTTAGTGGCTGGAACACGGAAGACCTTGACCTTCTTCAACTCTTTTTCTCGGGGAACCATATCAGGATCGAGAATTACTGTTCCACCGCTTTTCACGTCATCAACATAATCGTTGTAGGCATGTTGAGACATCACGACCAGTATGTCAGGTTCAACTACCTTCGGAAAGTCAATTTCCTCTTCTGAAATCACCACTTCAGACTTACACGCACCACCCCTTGACTCGGGGCCGTACGATTGCGTTTGAACAGCATTCTTCCCGCTGTAGATAGATGCGGCCGCTGCAGTAATTATCCCAGATTTAATTATGCCTTGACCGCCAAACCCGGCAAACCTAATCTCAAGCCTCAACTGTCAGCCCACCTGCTCCAATGCTTTCTCATTAATCTGAGAAATCTTTTCATGAAGCAACTTCTCATAACTCAGCTTCTCCACATCCACAAACTCGCCCACGACAATGCGGTCAAGCGTGATCTCGGCCTTGGCAGGATCTGAAAAGCTCTCAACCGAGGAAGCCTTCTTGAACCATTCCATCATCTCAAGCCCTGAACGCATCTTGTTGTATCGGCCGAAGATTTCAGGACAGGGAGAAACAACTTCGATAAAGCAGAACCCCTCTTTCTGCAGGACTTTCTTAATAGACTGAGTTAACCTGCGCACATGTAGTGTGGTCCAACGAGCTACGTATACTGCGCCAGACGCGGCTGCCAAGTGAACCAAGTTAAACGGATGCTCAATATTCCCATAAGGACTGGTGGTTGTGAACGCTTCAAGCGGCGTCGTAGGACCCTGTTGTCCGCCGGTCATGCCGTAGTTGAAATTGTTTACACAAATCACCTTAATTCCCATGTTTCTTCGTGCAGCATGAATAAAGTGGTTCCCTCCGATCGCGAAAAGATCACCGTCCCCGCTGACGACCACAACTTGCAATTCCGGGTTCGCCAATTTCACTCCTGACGCGAAAGCCAACGCGCGGCCATGCGTGGTGTGAAATGAGTCAGTGTTCGTGTAACCGGCCGTTCGACCAATGCAGCCTATGCCAGACACGACGACAAGCTTGTCCAGATCCGTCTGCAGCTCGTCCAAAGCGTGGACAAAACAGTTGAGCACGATGCCGTTGCCGCAGCCTGGACACCAGATATGCGGGATCATGGCTGACCTCAAATATTTCAAGAACGGATGTTCCATCATTGCCTGAACCATCAGCAATTCCTCCTTATGACTTCAAGAATCTCCATAGGAGTATGCGGGTCTTCCCCAAGCTTTGAAAGAAAAGCCACAGGCGTCTCCTTGGCTGCTCTTTCAACCTCTCTCACCAACTGCCCGCAATTCATTTCTGGCATAACAATGGCCTTCGCGCGGCTGGCTATTTCAGCCACTTGCTTTTCTGGAAAGGGCCACAAAGTGATCAAACGCAGCAGCCCAGCCTTTATGCCAGAGGCTCTAGCTTTCCTTACGGCACTCAGCGCAGCGCGGGCAACAATTCCGTACGCTACAACGACAACGTCAGCGTCTTCCAGCATGACCCTTTCGACTCTCACGATCTTATCCTCGTTCTGGCTTATTTTCTGGCATAACCGCCTCACAAGTCTCGATTGTACTTCTGAGCTTGACGTTTGCGGGTACCCTTGCTCATTATGCGTCAGCCCAGTGGCATGAAAACGATATCCTTCTCCAAAGCAGGCCATGGGCGGGACTAAATCATCATCAGGCATGAAGGGCATGTACTTATCACGTGGGACGTTGGGCTTCTTGCGATTTACCGTTCTTATTCCCTCAGCAGATGGTATCACCACCTTCTCCCACATGTGGGCAACGATCTCGTCGCCCATTAACAACGTTGGAACCCTGTAAGTCTCAGACAGGTTGAAGGCTTCAATCGTCAAATCAAACATTTCCTGAACGGAAGAGGGCGACAAAGCTATGATGCCATAGTCTCCATGAGAACCCCACTTCGCCTGCATAACATCCTGTTGTCCAGGAAGAGTAGGCTGCCCAGTGCTGGGGCCTCCACGCATTATGTCGACGACGACGCATGGTGCCTCAGTCATCACGGCTAACCCGATGTTTTCTTGCATTAGGCTGAAGCCAGGCCCCGAAGTTGCTGTCATTGCCTTCAGACCAGCGTAGGAGGCACCGATCACAGCGGCCATTGAAGCGATTTCGTCTTCCATTTGAACATAGATTCCTCCGAACTCAGGCATCCTCTGGGACAAGTGTTCAGCAATTTCCGTCGCTGGCGTAATTGGATAGCCTGCAAAGAACCTGCACCCGGCAGCGATTGCGCCTTCTGCACATGCGACGTCGCCGTTCAAGAAGTGGGCACCAGTAAGTAAGGCTCTTTTTCCCGTCATGTCTTACCCTCTTCGTCAGGTTGTTTTTCAACTACGTAAATAGCAAAATCTGGACAAACTGCCGTGCAAAAGCAGCACAGAATACATTTACTTTCATCCACGATCCTCGGAGGATGTACCCCTCTCGCGTTTATCTCGTCTGACTCTTCGAAAACCTTCTTGGGACAGAACTCCATGCAGTAACCGCAACCTTTGCATTGATCTTTGATCAAGTGAATTTCTGCCTTCGGATGCTTCAAATCCTTGCTGTCAAGGGCTGCATGCCTAATCCTTTCGGGCATACTCAATCATCCGCCAGAGCCTTTTCAAATACCTTTTTAGCCTTTTCTATCTCCTCGGGTGCGACGGCTTCAACTATGGTCTTCATTTCACGCACTTTCGAAGCAAACCTTTCTCCTTCGGCCGCTGAAGCCCAAAGCAGCTGCAGCCTCTCCTTGTTCAAGCCACTCTGCTCCATCTTTTTCCACAGTCGTTCCACACGCTTCTGAGTCTGATAGTTAGCATTTATGTAATGGCAGTCTCCAAGATGACAGCCAGTTACCATAACGGCTGCGGCCCCTCTTGCAAATGCCCTTTCAACAAATTTTGGAGCAACACGTCCCGAACACATGGTCCGAATTATACGCACGTTAGGTGGATATTGCATTCTACTGACTCCTGCAAAATCAGCACCTGCATATGAACACCAGTTACAGCAGAAAGCTACGATCTTCTTGTCCGCATCGTGCTCTGTCAATGCGTCTATTTGCGCTGTGATCTGCTCGTCAGTGAAGTGGCTCTGAGTCAAAGCGCCAAAAGGACACTCTGCCGCACACGTGCCACATCCGCCGCATGCAGCCTCTATGATGCTGATCTGTTTCAGGTCTTTGTTCAAGGTTATGGCATTGTATGGGCAGACTTTTATGCATAGTCCGCAAGCCTTGCATTTTTCAGGATAGATAATCGGCGTGATGGCCTCGACAGTCACTTTTCCCTTCGCCATCAGAATGCCAGCGCGGGCCGCAGCGGCGCTTGCCTGCGTCACGCTGTCCTTGATGTCTTTCGGTGACTCGGCACAGCCTGCGAAGAACACTCCGCCCGTGGCGGCGTCTACTGGTCTCAGTTTCGGATGAGCCTCTAAGAAGAATCCGTCCTGATTTCTTGAGAGCGTCAGTAAACGCTGTATTGCTTCGCTGTCTTTTCTTGATTCAAGGCCCACAGACAGAATTGCCATGTCAACGTTGATCTTGTAAAGCTCTTTCTGAAGGGTGTTCTCGCCCATAAGCCACAGGTTGCGGGTTCTCTTGTCCTCCTTTATCTCCGAGGGAAGCCCCCGAATGAATTTAACCCCGGCTTTTCTGGCTCGTTTGTACAGGTCTTCGAAGCCTTTTCCGTAGGCTCTTATGTCCACGTAGAAAACGTATATTTCAGTGTCAGGCCAGTGCTCCTTGATCAGCAGGCTATCCTTGATGGTGTTCATGCAGCAAACATTGCTGCAGTAAAGCCTCCCATTCTTGTCAGTTCGAGAGCCCACACATTGGACGAAAGCCACGCGCTTGGGAACCTGCTTGTCACTGAGTCTTATCAAATGGCCGCCTGACGGGCCTCCCGCATTGATGAGCCTCTCAAACTCTAGCGATGTGATCACGTTTGGAAATCGGCCATACCCGTAATTCGGCAGTATTGACGGGTCAAAAACATCTGCGCCCGTAGCCACTATTATCGTGCCTACTTCAAGTTCCATGGTTTCGGGCTTCATCTCATACACTATTGCTTTTCTTTCACATGCCTTCATGCACTTGTCGCAGACAACAACGCCGTTTTTGTTAAGGCACAGGTTCATGTCGATTATGTACGTGGCGGGAACAGCCTGAGCAAACGGCGAGTAGATGGCATGTCTTGATGCTAGGCCGACGTCAAACTCGTTAGGAGCAACTATAGGACAGACTTCCGTACATTCTCCGCAGGCAGAACAGTCTTTCGTGACGTACCGTGGCTTCTTCAGCACTTTAACATGAAAGTTGCCGATGTACCCTTTGACCTCTGAAACTTCGCTGTTGGCCAAGAGCTCAATGTTAGGATGATGCCCAACGTCAGACATTTTAGGAGCAAGAATGCAGATGGAACAGTCCATCGTCGGAAAAGTCTTGTCTATCCGCGCCATCATTCCGCCAATACTGGGTTCCTTCTCAACCAGAAACACCTTGTAGCCCGTGTCAGCAAGGTCAAGGGCTGCTTGGATACCTGCAACGCCACCGCCAATTATCAGTGCCCTCCGGTTTATCGGCACCTCAATCTCTTCCGCGGGCTCAAGCAGAGCAACCTTAGCAACGGCCATTTTCACAAGGTCTTTAGCTTTTTCGGTGGCTGATTTTCGATCATACAAGTGAACCCAACTGCAGTGCTCACGAATGTTTGCCATCTCAAAGAGGTATTTGTTCAAGCCCGCGTCTTCGCATGCTTTTCTGAAGGTGGGCTCATGTAGACGCGGTGAGCATGAGGCGACTACCACTCGGTTGAGCTTATGTTCCTTGATGTCCTTCTTTATTCCCTCTTGTCCCTGATCTGAACACGTATAACGATTATCTTGAGCTAAAACGACGTGCGGAAGCCTCGCGGCGAATTTTGCAACGTCTTCACAATCCACGGAGCCAGCGATGTTCAACCCGCAATGGCAAACGTAAACTCCGATTCGAGGTTCTTCTGCGCTTGGCTTTGTTTCCGGTTCCTTCTTCTCCGCCATCGGATCACCCTTTTGACGATGTTAGATAGTTTTCAATAGACGCTACGGCTCGCTCTCCTGCACAAATTGCCTCAATGATTGTAGCAGGTCCAGTAACAGCGTCTCCCGCTGCGAACACGCCCTTCATGCTGGTTTCCATGGTTATTGGATCAGTCCAAACCGTGCCATCATCGTTTAACTCGACCTCTTTCGGCAAAAACTCCACGTCTGGACCTTCGCCGATTGCCAGAATCACCATGTCCGCTTCGCGCTTGAACTCCGAACCTTCTATCGGAATCGCCTTTCTTCTCCCACTCTCGTCGGGTTCGCCGAGTTCCATTCGGACGCACTCGATGGCGCAGACTCTCCCGTTCTCCCCAACGATTTTCTTTGGTGAAACTAAGAACTCGATTTTGACACCTTCGTTTTCCGCCTCTTTGACTTCCCAAGGAATTGCAGGCATTTCGTCCCTTGATCTGCGATAAAGAATCGCCACGTTCTTCGCCCCTAATCTTGGAGCCTTTCCTGCAGCTAAGACAGATCTGGCAGCGTCAACCGCCACGTTCCCGCCGCCGATCATGACGATGTTCTCGCCGATTTTCACATTTTCCCCAGAATTGACGCTCCACAGGAAGTCTAAAGCGTGGACTACTCCTTTCAGGTCTGCCCCTTCAACCTTCAGTTTTTGGGCTTTGTGAGCTCCTATACCGATAAAAACTGCTTTATAGCCTTCTCTCCACAGCGCAGTGAAGCTTAGATCTTGACCAATGGTTGCACCTGTTCTTATTTCCACTCCCAGATCCTTTATTGACTGAATTTCCTTTTCCAGATATCGTTTCGGCAGACGAAAATTCGGTATACATTTTCTAAGCATGCCACCGGCTTCTGGAAGTGACTCAAAGACTGTAACACCGTATCCTTTTCGGCTCAGCTCATATGCGACCGTGAGACCAGCTGGCCCAGAGCCTATGATTGCGATTCTCTCCTCGTGCACCTCCTGTGCCCTCTTCGCCTTTTCGCTCTTCAGATGCTCAGTGTACAACTGCCAGATTCTCTCAAGTGTCTTCTCTTGTTCAAGGCCGGCTCGTTCCGGATGAAAACAGGCAAGCGTTGTTGTCAGGGGAAGAGGGATATTCTCTGCTATTTTTTGAAGAGCTCTTTCTGACGAGCGACTACCTCCATGCTCTAGGGCGATTTTCCGCATGGAGAGAAATATCTCGGGCAATTTTATGGCTTGATTGCAACGTTTGTAGCAGCGGTAGCACCACGCGCAGAGCCAAAGCTCATCTGAAGATAACGTGTTGTCCGGGTCTAAGAGAATGTTTTGCAGAAGACTTCTCGGATTGTATTGGCTTCCCAACATTTCCGCCATTGGACAGCTGCCCGTGCAGATACCGCACTCGTAGCAGTATTTGAGTTTTTCAACGTCTAGAAGCTGTTCAAGGATGTCCTTGGAAACGATGGTCCTCGAGGTTGTCAAGCTCTGAGCCTTCCTTAATACTGGAAGAACCTCGAATATAAAAGTTTACAAACGTAAAGGTTTCGCCTCAGAACTCAAAGCTCGACCTAGCAGCACACTTCTTTTTATAAAGTGAAAGCACAATACAACATGAAAGGTGAGTGGTATTCACATGAAAAAAGTCAAAATCGTCCTCTACGGAGTAGGCGCTGTCGGCACGCTGATCGCAAAATTTCTGCTTGAAAAGGAAGGAGTAGAAATCGTAGGAGCAGTCGACACGGCCAAGGACAAGCGGGGCAAGGATCTGGGCAAAGTCTTGGGCTTGGAAAGAAACCTTGGCATAGAAGTCTCAGCTAATGCGGACTCGCTTCTTAGACAAGTGAGACCAGACGTGGCTATCCATGCGACCTCATCTTTCCTCAAAGACACGTACTCACAAATAGCCACAATAGTGAAGAACGGAGTAAACGTTGTCTCAACATGCGAAGAACTATCATATCCACACGTTGCCAATCGGAAACTTGCGGAAAAACTTGACCAGCTTGCGAAGAAGCATGATGTCACGGTCTTGGGCACGGGCATAAACCCAGGTTTCCTAATGGACACGCTTGTGATCGCACTTACAGCACCTTGCCAAAGAATAGAGAAGATCGAAGCAACAAGAGTCATGAATGCTGCCACTAGACGCTTACCATTCCAGAAGAAAATCGGCGCAGGCTTGACCCCTGAAGAATTCAAGAAGAAAATCGAAAACAAGCAGATAACTGGGCACGTAGGGCTCGAACAGTCTATCAGCATGATTGCTGATGCCCTAGCAT
>CAYGYP010000062.1:0-3433 GCA_964354115.1 uncultured Candidatus Bathyarchaeia archaeon
TTGCGTGGTATCTTGAAAGTTGTACCGAGACATTTAAGGACTTGGATTCTACGGGACGTGCTAAGAAAAATGAAGAAGGGAAATATGAAATGATTGATCTCGGGAGACGACTTTTTTTTGGTGATTGTGAGCCGAAAACCAGAAGGACGGGTGCCACGCATGAGGCTATACATAAGATACTCAAGGGGGCAATGACCAATCTTTCGTATTTCTCTACTATCATATCTTTTGAGGGTAATAATGCCGAAGTTCATTACAAAAAGAAATTACTTCCTGCCTTTGATTCATATCCCATGTGTCTGAAACCTATTTGGGAGGGCAACAGGCGACCAACGGTACTTAGATTGGACGCACCGCCCAATGTTTATCACACAAGAGGACTAAAGAGTGCCATTGCATATTCAGATAGCGGGGGACTATTTGCCAATGAAGGAGATAGACTGAACGGGGTACTTAATGATGAACAGGGGATACTACTTAATGCCAACGTGGATATATTTGAAAGATGGCATCATAATAAATATACTATGTCAACAGGCATGGGTATTAATATTCTCAGGGGTGCTTATGTTAAGAATCCTTCAACTTGTGAGAATATGGAAAGTGGGGTTGTACCATATTATAAACTATGTTCATTATCAGATTTTTACAGACGAGTTCCAATTAAAGGACAGACCATAGAGGGATTTTCGAGAATATTTTTACCTGCTTATTTGAGGCTTGAGGGGTATATTGATAGATTCGGCAAGTCGGTTATTGAGACACCCACGGAAAGACAAATAAAATTATTTCCGCTTTCGATATTCGCCATGAGCAAAAAAGGGGCAAAGGAAACTATGCAAGCAGAAAGAGATGCGCTTTTGGCGGAGAACACGCCAGAGTCTATGGAAGCCTATCGTAGTATCAGAAGAAAATCTCCCTTTACTTGGTCGGAGTGTTGGTTAGGTTCTTCGGGAAACGTGGGTTATAATCTTGAGATCATAGACAAACGCCTCGCAGAGATTAACAAGATGAAATCCTTTGATAAGCCACCGTATAGGTCGGGATATTTTTATACCGAAAGTGGGAATCTTGGGGATAAGGTATTATGGATGGACGACTCTCATAAAGTTAAATTTAGATTATCTATGTGGTTGGATGATAAATTGACCAATCAAAGAGAGGCAATAGAGGTATGGGACGGATTGATGCAGAAGATAGTTCCCGCATGGAGACCCATTAATGGACAGAAATTTACTCTTGGTTGCGATCCGTTTCGCAATCTAAAGTCTATTGAATCCAAACAGATAAATAAACTTAGTGGCAGGTTATCTAATTCAAGACAGTCTGATGGCGGGATTGCCGTGTTATGGGAATATGATGCGAGCATGGATGGTAATAAATCTACTAAAGATTGGGATAGTTTTCAACCTGTATGTACTTATTGTTACAGACCATCCACGCAAGAGGAATATTTTAAAGATGTGTTTATGTGTGCGCAATGGTTTGGTGCTATGATTTATCCCGAACAAAATGTAGAGGTATTACTTGAAAAAATGTTTGCATGGGGATATGGAGGATATGCACTTTTTGATATTGATATGAAAACGGGCAGACCAAAGTTATTACCCGGACGATACAATGCCACCGAAACCAATCAGGATATGGTAAGGGCAATTAAGGATTATATAGAATTTCATGGGCATAAATGTAACCATGATGATTTACTCAATCAGATAAAGAGTTTTAAGGGAGTAGAATCGTTCACTTCACTCGATTTAAAAACCGCCTTTGGTATGGCATTACTTGGCAGCAAGTCTCGTTATAGAGAAATATTAAGTGAATCCAATACCGAATCCATTGATATAACAGGGGTATTTTAAATTCTTCCTATCTTTGCAGAAATAATTCATTTGAATGAACTTTGTTAATAAGACCTATGTTGAAAGGGAGTTTAGTTTCCCGAAGCAAAACATAGACCCCAAAAAGAAATTAGAACCCTATCATCAAAGAAATGCCGAAGCGATATATTCTCTTTTTGTAAAAGGAAGAACCGCATGGGGTCAAAATGCCTATGATTATTTTCAGACATTAAGGGATTACTCTTGCGGGAATCAATCCACCGATAGGTATAAATCATGGTTACTTTCAGATCAATCCGAAGGTTCTACTTCTAATGTGGCAACTGACTCTTTTGATAGTATTCCACTGTCACATGTGGCAAAGAAAGAAGGATGGTATAATATGCTTTGGCAGAATATCAGTCCTGCGCCAACAATCCTTGAAGCCCTACATGGACAGTTCGATAAACTTGACCATGATCTCTATGTTAATGTTATAGATGCTGAATCAAAAGATATTGAAGAAAATGAGGCTTATCTTAAATTCTTTGAAGGACAGAATCTTGAATGGCAGAACGAATATAAACGCAAGGCGGGAATTCCCGTAGATGAACAAACCTATTATCCCAAGTCAGTTCAGGAATTTGAGATGTTTAAGGCGCAAGACGGTTTTAAACTTAACGTGGCGAAATCTATGCAGAAGATACTACGTTATTCTTTTGACATATCACGGTGGGACACGGTTACGCGTAAAAAGATAGTAGACGATCTTATCTGTGTTCGTTATGGTGCAACAAGGGATTATTTTGATGGTGAAGACAATAAATTTAAAACAGAATGGTTAGACCCCGCAAGGTTGGTAATACAATTTTCCAACGAACGTGATTATTGTGATTCAGAATATGGGGGATACTTTTCATTATGGACGATTTCCAATCTTAAACAAAAACGTCCTGATATAGATGAAACTGTATGGCGTGGTCTTGCGCAGACGAGTATTGGTAATTATGGCAATCCACCTGCGCAATGGAATGATAGGTATAGTGCATTAGACCCATCAACGCAGATTTATGGCTATGATGGGTTTAAAGTACCTGTTTTTTGGGGTGTGTGGATAGATATGGACATAAAAAAACGTCAATATTATACTTCATACGGACGCAGACTTGTAAAAGACATTGATTTTAGCGAAGAAGGACAAACAACTGTTAATAAAGAAGTAAAAAAAGTAAATATTCGTCTTGTGAGAGAATGTTATTGGGTTGTAGGACAGGATATTTGTTTTGACTTTGGCGTGGTTAAGATGGCATCCCGCAAAGGATATAGCAAACCCCAACTTCCTATTCATGTGGAACAACTACTTCAACCAGCAATCATGGAAAGACTTATTCCCATGCTTGACCAGATTGAATTAACATTTTTGAGATATCAGAATTCTCTTGCTAAAATGGTAGAGAATGGTTATGCCATTAATACTACAATGTTAGGCAATGTAACTCTTGGTGCAGGGAAACTAAAACCTGCAGAAGTTCTCAAATTATTCAGGCAAACGGGATTTTTTCTGTATCAGTATAGTGCGGGTACGGGAATGTATACGGGTGGTGCGGCAACAC
>CAYGYP010000062.1:3533-8111 GCA_964354115.1 uncultured Candidatus Bathyarchaeia archaeon
ACAGGTAAGAGGGCAAATTAAACAGTCAGAATCAAATAAACAGATAGCCGCAGACTTGTATAAATCACTTCGGGAAGAGGTGGCGGCAGAAGCGGGTATAAATATTAGTGGAAGTAGGTAATATGGGAACAGGAAAAGATCGCCTCCGTATCTTCGAGAATGTGATGGCACGAGTAGGTTTAAGTGGTGATTTCCTTGGGGAATATTTCAAGGCACTCAGTTCATTTAATGGATTACAGAGTTATAATGAATTAAATCCGTCACAACCACCAATGCCCCCAAATTTACCGTTACAGGGGGCAAATCAGGTCATTTCTGCCCCGATAAGTCCCGGAACGATACCGACTACCAACCCACAAGAGATAGTGCCTTAAATCGCTTTAAAATAGGGTTATTTATTGTTAAAAACCCATCATTTTAAAATATTGTTAACTTTATATTCAAATAATAATAATATGCGAGACAAAATTACGACCGAAATATTTATTAGAAAAGCAAATATTATCCACGGGGAGTGTTATGATTATTCTCTCGTGATATATGAGTTTTCGTATAGAAAGATTAAAATAATATGTAACAAACATGGTGTTTTTGAAAAAAGTCCCAACGCACACCTAAAGGGAAGCGGATGTCCTTTATGTTGGGAGGGAAAATTAAAAGAGGGTATAAAACGGGGTAAGTATAAAATTTGTTTTCTTATAAAGAATTGTATTAGATGCCATAAAAATTTCCCAAACAGTAAAGAATATTTTGGCGTGAATAATCATAATAGGGACGGACTTTCTTATTATTGTCGTAAATGTTTGATTAAAATTAATAAAAAATATCGCAAAAACCACAAAAAGAAAATGCGAGAAATTCAAAAAAGGAATTATGAGAAAAGAAAACAATGCGGTTATTATAAAAATTATTATTATAAAAAAAGAAGTGAGGATGTGGGGTTTAGAGTAACAAACAATCTACGAAACATAATTTGGCGTTCTATAAAAAGATTTGGGATTTCCAAAGAAAATTCCATGGAGGATTTAATCGGATGTACGATGGATGATTTTAAAAAATGGATTTCTTCTCAGTTCAAGGATGGTATGTCTTGGGAAAATTATGGATATAATGGCTGGCATATAGATCATATTCGTCCTTGTGCATCGTTTGATTTAACAAAATCAGAAGAACAGAAAAGATGTTTTCATTATACAAACCTGCAGCCTCTATGGGCGAAACCCAATCGTTCTAAGGGCAGTTTTTATAATGGTAAAAGATACTATAAAAAAGCATGTTAAAAATAATACTTAACTTTGCAGAAAACAAGTAAAAAGAAACCGACATGGCGTTTGAACACATGAATCAGACTCCACCTGAAGAACCTAAACAGGCGGAAACAATTACAGCCGAAACACCGAAGGAAACAACGACGGTTGTTCCTCCGACAACGACTGAGACAAAAACAGAAGTGCCACCGACAACGGAACCGCCAAAAGCAGAACCGGCTAAAGTGGACGAGTTCTTTGAGAATTTTAATAAAAGGTATAACACCACCTACAAGAGTGACGATGAGTTGAAAACATTATTCGGATTACCGGGGAAGGTAACAGAATATGAAGGGAAGTTGAAAGATCACGAAGAACTTGAAAAGAGTGTTGATGCGTATAAAAAAGAATTGGAAGAAACAAAAGCAAACACCACAAGTGAACTTTTGTCTAAACCCCTTATTCGTAGTGCGTATATCGCCGACCAACTTCAGGCAAAGTATCCTGACAAAGACCCATTCATGTTACAGGAAATAGCAATGAGTGATCTCAGTAAAATGAGTGATTTGGATGCCATCGCCAAAGAAGTAAAGATTAATCTTCCGAATAGGAATTTGGAAGACATCAAGAAAGCCGTACTTGCAGAACTTGGCGTAGACCCCGAAACTAAACCAGAGGAATTGGATAGTATAGTGGGAACACGACTTGCGATGCGTGGCATACAGGCGAGAGAGAACATTAAGAATCTCCTTTCCGGCATAACCCTCCCAAAGACGGTTACCAAGGAAGAACGAGAGGCGTTACAAACTAAAATCCTTGAGGACAAGGTAAAGACGGTAGCACCTTTTAAAGAGATATTCAGAAAGTTTGATACGTACAAAAATGGGGACTTTGAATTTGTTGTACCTGATGAGTTTAAGACAGGATTGGATGATATGTTTCAAGGCATATTTATAGATGGCGGTCTCGAGATCAATGAAAAGAATCTCGCAACGGCGGAACTATTGAAGAAGGCATTATTCATGGAAGAATATTTTCCACAGATGAGGGCAGTCATAGAAAAACAGGCAAAAACAGTCGTACAGGAAAAAACGGATGTCGAATTACATAATGAAACACCACTCAATACTGCAACATCAACAGATCAGACAACAACAGAAGAGAAGTTACCGGGATTAGGTCAGTTCTTCCAAGACAACAAACACAGATAGGAAGAATTAGTAACTTAAAATTTTAAAACAATAAATGTCAACAACTGTACCGGGGACAATCCTGTCTCCGACTAAAAACGTGCGTTATGGGTATCAATTTGATAGTATCTATAACACTATGCTCAAACCCCAGATTTACGGGGATTATATCAAATACTATGGCAAGGGTGTAGGATTGCTTGAGTTCCTTTATCTTAATGGTCAGACCACGAATATTGCTGGTAATACCACTACTTATTGGGCTGAAGGTTCTCTTACAAAACTTGTCACAATTAGTGGTGCTATCGCTATCGCCGCCATGGGTGCGGATATTACTTTCCGTATTGCTGGCGCAGAATATGATGTCAATGGTAATTGTTATCTGAATACCAACGATCAGATTATAATTCCTCCATTTTACATGCAGGATGTAGCCACACAGTCAATCATGCCTCACAGGTATCAGATTACCGGCAATGATGGTGTTGCTTTTCCGAATACTTTATATACAGCCAGACCATTACTTGCGACATCTCATCTTCATATTGCCGTTCCTACGGGTACTGCACTTATGGTAACAGGAGGTAATTATTCTTTGGAATCAGCAGGTGGTGGAGTTAAATCTGCCGGATGGTACTCAAATCATTTCGACAATTCAATCAAAAAAGCCGATTGGGGTATTGGCGGTGGAACACAGTCCAACCAGAGATATTACGAAGAACTGCGCGGTGGCGGAACGGGTATTCTTACCAAGAACACCATGGAGGCCGACTATTGGCTTGACAAGTACATCAATGATGAAATATGGCTCTCACAGGGTCTTACAAGTACCATCAACATGCTTAATAGGAACAATGTCAATATTCCTGCCACAGCTACCGTTGGTGTCTTGAAACACCTTGTAGATTTTGCCATGAAACAGTATTATACTGCCGCATATCAATTGACCGACTTTGATGATCTTAAAGACCTACTTATGTCCCAAGGAGTAGTAGACAGAAATCTTGCTTTCTTCATGGGTTCAAATCTCTACCAGCAAATAGAGAACAGTGGTCTTGATTTCATTAAGGAATTCTCGGGCGGAACAGACTTTATGAAGACTCTCAATGAAATTCAGGTTGCTTTTAAAGCCATCAACAAAAATGGTGTTTACACAACCTTTAAAGAGTTGCCTTCGTTGAGTGATCCTACTTCTTACGGTGCCGCAGCTTTCAATGATTATTTCAAAGACCTTGGGTTTATACTTCCCGATGTCGATGTAACAGTCAAAGGAAGTCTTGAGACACCCGCTTCGTTTAAGTTGAAGAATCTTACTTTGGCTTTTAAATCCTACAATGGAGAGAATAGAACCCGTGTGGTTAAAGATTTACCGAGTATGGCAGGACAAGGCAACATTGCGATTTCAACATGGGACGACAGTTATGGAAGTATGTTATCTGAATTTAGTGTTCAGTTCGTAAAACCGAACCAGGCAATATTGGTCTTGAATGATGTAATATTCTAACAGTTAACGATTTATATCAAAGGGTGAATAAAAATTCACCCTTTTTTGTTTTTGTTAAATATTCTTTCTATCTTTGCATAGGATAGATCGGGGTAATTGCCGATTGACAAGAGGTAGGCAGACACCTCTTCCCTTCTTTAAGTCTGTGAAATTAAATAAACTGCTAATGGCAAAAAAGATTTGTAAAAAATGTGGTGAGGAAAAAGAATCCGATGAATTTATTAAATCTATTGGATGTAAAGATAATAGGGGATGGCTTTGTAAAGAATGCAAAAACTGGGCACATAGGTCTGATTATAACAAGGCATTGGAAATAGATAAATGGACTCTTTATCATCTTGAATTAAAACGATGCCCTCAATGCGAAGAGATTTTACCATTATCTAAATTCAAACCCATAAAAAATAATAGAGACGGATTGAATGTATATTGTATTCAATGTGATCGTAGAATCGCTCGTGAATTTTCTATGTTGCCAGAACAAAAACAAAAACGACATGAGTATATTACCAATCCCGAGTATTTAGAACACCTATCTAAATATAGAAGGGAAAGTGATAAATATCAAAAAACACTTAAAGAATATAGAGAAACATCTTATGTTTTTAAAGAATATCAGGAAGAATATAGGAAAAGA
>CAYGYP010000063.1:0-8109 GCA_964354115.1 uncultured Candidatus Bathyarchaeia archaeon
TTGTTGAGCCAGCTTGTTTTGTCGTAAACACCCCAGAGAGTTACACGGCTGATTTGGTCGGAGTGTCTGCAAAAAATCGAGAAAAGCTCGGCATAACGGTCCGCAAGCTTTTTTTGCATATAGTCGGGCAGACCATCAGGGTAAGGATTAAGCTCATCGCGTAATTCTGACCGCAGTTTGAGGTCCGCGCCGGGCTGGTAGACGGCTTTTGGCAGAATGTCAATGCACATTTCGGTAATCATAATCTTAACACCGAGCGCAGAGACGGCATTTAGAAAATCCTCGACGTCTTTGAGTACAGGGTAATCCGGCGGTAAACGCCAGGCCTGAGCCTGCAGGCCGACGCCGTCGATGCGTATGCCTTTGGACTGGAGGTCTTTCACGAGGCGAATGCAGCCGTCGCGTTTGGCCGGATTTTCGAGGGAGAAATCATTGTAATACAGTTCGGCGTCGGGGTCGGCTTCGTGAGCATACTCAAAGGCCTTGGCGATGTAATCCTCGCCGATAATTGCCAGCCATTTGGTTTTTCGAAGCTGCCCATCATCATCGAGCACCTCATTGACAACGTCCCAGCCGTTTACTTTGCCTTTATAATGGCCGACAACGGTTGTGATGTGGTCTTTCATACGCACAAGTAATGCATCACGGGTCAGCGGATTGTTGGCGTCGTCCACAAACACCCAGTTAGGTGTCTGCCAGTGCCAGACGAGCGTATGGCCGACGATGAACATATTGTTCTTTCGGCCGAAGTCCACGAAGCGGTCAGATGCTGAGAAGTTGTATTTGTTTGGCTCGGGGTGGATAGGCTCCCACTTCATAACGTTTTCAGCGGTGGCGGTGCTGAAGTGTCTTGCGGCAATGGCGGCGGCATTGGGGTCTTTGCCGGAAACCACGTCATCATTCAGTGCGCCGCCGATTAGGAAATCATTCTTGAATACGTCTTTGAGAGCGGGCTGCTGGACGCTGCAGCCGGAGGCCAGCAGCAACGCAACACACACAACAGTATAAATACTTACTCTCTGAAATTTCATAACCGGGCATTCCTGTTAGTATTCGTATTTCTTGCGGCGTTCGATTAGCTCCTGCGTCATCTGCAGTTCCGTATGCTTAGTGATTTTATAGAAGAAAAGTATACCGACGCCGATGAAGAACGGGATCGCCGGTATAATACTCATCATCCAGCGAATCCCTTTAAGGGCAAACTCTGTTTGCGGCTGGTTCGCGACGTATCCATAGTAAGCTAACAGCCATGCTGTTATTGCTCCGCCCAGGGTAAGGCCCATTTTCAGCCCGAATGTCGTCGCGGAGAAAGTTATGCCCGTGGCACGCCTGCCTGTCTTCCATTCGCCGTAGTCGGCCACGTCGGCTATCATAGCCCACAGCATCGGTATCGTCGGGGCGTAACAAGCGGAATGCAACGCATGGATAATATACATAAAGAGAATTGCGTCCCGCGGTACAAATATGAATGCGGTTTGACAAACGGCGGAAAGGAACAGGCACACGAGGAAGGTATTGCGCCTCCCGAATCGAATCGCAAGCGGCTTGGCGAAAAGGATGCATATAAGCGTAGTACCCATTCCCAGCATATTGAAATATCGTAAAGCTGCCTCCTGACTTTTGAAATGACGTAGCATTGTCTCACTGTCTATGTAATATTTGAAATAATAAGGTATCATCGCCCCTCTTATTGAAAGAAAGATAAATACAAAGATAGTCAAAAATACTATGGCCAGCCACGCCGGATTGCGAAACAAATCCAATATATCCAGTTTCAATGTTGTCTTCTGCTTGGGGTCAGGTTGAACCCGCTCTTTGGTTGTGAAGAAGGTGATAAAGAAGAATAACACGGCAAGACTGCAGAAGACCGCCATTGTAAGCTGAAAACCTTTGGCGTCGTTGCCCTTGCCGAAGTATTTAACCAAATCCATCGCAAAACTCTGCACAATAAACGAAGCGATCATCGCGAAGACAAAGCGATACTGTGTCACGCTTGTTCGTTCTACTGAGTCACCCGTCAGAACACCTGTCAGCGAGCAATACGGCACATTATTAACAGTATATATCATCATCATTAAGTTATAGGTTACCAAAGCATATATGACTTTACCCGAAGTGCTCAAATTGGGAGCCGTAAACATAAGAACCCCGATTACTCCGAAAGGTATCGCGCTCAACAAGACCCACGGTCTGAACTTGCCCCATCGAGTTTTGGTGCGGTCGGCTATTGCCCCCATCATCGGGTCGTTGACCGCGTCCCAAATCCTCGTGACCAGAAATATCCAGGCAATGGTCGCCGGTGCGATTACCAAAACGTCCGTGTAGAATATCGTAAGGAACATCATCACCGTCTGGAAGATGAAATTGGCGGCACAGTCACCTAAGCTGTAGCCGATTTTCTCGCCGATAGATAATTTCTGTGATTCTGTCTGCATTTATTGTTCCTTTGTAATCGAAATTAGTTTAGCAGCCGCCGCGCGGCGGCGCATCTTCATAACAAAGCGTGCTGTGCACACCGTTTTTTCGTTTTCGGGCCTCGCTATGTTAATCAATCTTTATATTGTTTGCGGCGCTCCGTAAGCTCATTCTGCATTTGATGTTCCGTCTGCTTGTTAATTTTGTAGAATAGCAGAAGAATAATGCCAATTGCAAAAGGTATCGCCGGGAAAATACTTGCCGTTAATCTGATACCGACAAGTGCGCGTTCGCTTTGTGCGACGTTAGGCACATAATTATAGAGAGCAAGCAGCCATCCGCCGATAGCGCCGCCCAATCCCAAACCTGCCTTCAAACCGAACACAACTCCCGCAAATACTAAAGCAGTGGCCCGCCGACCCGTCTTCCATTCCGAATAATCCGCCACGTCAGCCATCATTGCCCAAAGCAATGGAGCTGTAATCCCGTAGCCGAATTGTGCGAACAGTTGAAGAATGATTGCGGTCCAAACTCGATTAGCTGGAATGAAATAGAAGGGAATCCATAATATTGTTATTGTGGCTAACCCGAGTATGAATGCGTTTCTTTTGCCCATTCTTGCTGCGAAAAAGTTAGAACAAATTATTCCGATTATTGTTGTGATAAGCCCGGAAACACTAAAGACACTGAATGCCCAGCTTATAATTTGACTTTGAGTAGGTTCCGACGGAAGTATTCCTAAAGATTGTAGTATCCCCAGCAAACCGGAGCTCTTCAGAACAGCCAATTGAGTTCCTATGTCAAAATAATAGCTGAATAGATAATATATATCGCCGCCTCTCATCGCCAGAGTTATGAAAATAAAGGTCGTCAGTAAAAACATCACAACCCACGGCCCGTTCCTAAGCAGGTCAGCTAAGTCCTGCCCGACAGATGTTTTTTGTTTCGGGTCTGGTTCGACTCTTTCTTTAGTTGATAAAAACGTGATAAAGAAAAAGATAATTGCGAAAACAGAAAAGATTCCGATAGTCCATTCGAATCCTAGTTTTCTGTCGCCTTTGCCAAAAAACTCGACCAAAGGCAGAGCCAGCCCCTGGATTACTGCCGCGGCACTCATGGCAATGACAAAACGGTATTGCGATAACGACGTCCTTTCAACAACATCTGGTGTCATTACGCCGCTCAGTGCCGAATACGGCAGGTTATTCATTGAGTAAATAGTCATGAAGGCAATATAAGTTATGTATGCGTAAAGGAGCTTGCTGCCCGCGCTGAAATTGGGAGTATAGAATGCCAGAAAACCCAAAACTCCGAAAGGTATGGCTGTCCAGAGAATCCAGGGCCGGAATTTTCCCCATCGCGATTTTGTCCGGTCGGCGATTATCCCCATAAACGGGTCAAACATCGCGTCCCAGAACCGTGCTACAAGCAATAATGTTCCAGCAGCAGCCGGCGCTATACCGAATGTGTCTGTATAAAAACCCATCTGAAGTATAACCATAACCTGGAAAATAAGATTTGCGGCGCCATCGCCCATACCGTATCCGATTTTCTCTTTTATTGACAGTTTCTGCGTCTGGTCCTGCATAAATTGCTCCTTCCTTGGTAATTGGTAACTGGTTAAATGGTAATTAGTTAGATAGTAACCAATCGCCAATCGCCATTCAGCAAAATATCCTGTTTTTCTAATGTGTTTGGCAATCGAAAAGATACATATACAGGAAAGGAGAATATCACGCAACAATTTTTTTCTGCGGATTCTGCGGGGTTGTGACGCGCATAACAGAACTTTTCTGCAACCGCAGTATTTGAAGTGCCTGTTATACTACGGCCAGTTAGGTGTGCAGGCCGTATCTTCGGGGTCGTTACACAGCAGCCACTGCTCGGCGAACCTGCTGAAGTCGTAGAAGTTAACATTACCGTCTGTCGGCTCAAAATCGGCGCCTCCACAGTTGCTCGGCTCGGTGCAATCGGTACGCAGCCAGTTGTCGGCTATGATTTTGAGGTCTTTGTAATTAACGTAGCAATCGTGGTATATGTCCGAGGTCAAGCCGTAGCCGGCATCCAGAACATCATCGCATTCTGAAAGAATGAGCTCATTTGCCGGTCCCTGGACCACGAACCCGATGGCTGTCTGGCGGTTGCCGCTGGTAGAGTGTGTTACGCTCGGTACTTCCTCGGCTCCGTTAGCATCTTTATAGCCCTCCACAGCATCGGCGGATGTCATTGTAAGTTCGAGAGCTTCAGTAAAGGCGTTGTTCATTGTATAACTGCCCGTGGCGCTGTCGGTTGCTGCGCAGATAACCCTATCTCCGGGGTTGGTGGCAAGCATCGGGGTCGTCAGCAGTTGGCCTGTTGTTATTTCATCGCCGGCAGTTGCTCCGGTAAGAGCCGACTGATCAACGTTCGAAAGTAATACACTGCCGTATGCTGTATATGTAGGTGTGCCACTCCACGTGGGTACGAAAGTAGTGCCGCTTGCAGCAGTGATGTTTGCGTCGTTAAGGATAAACGCAGCAGTATATATTCGTGGATTGGTTGCGCTTGATGTGATTTTTTCAACGACTTTCGTCATTGCCCGCCCTCCGTAAGTTACAGAGGTCAAGCTTGTAGCGGAAGTGGAATTACGCCTGGCGTGCGCGATAAAAACCAAGGCACGGTCGGTGCCGGCTACTTTTGCGCGAGATAAATCCGTCGTCTCCTCTTCCCATGGACCGAGGGTTCCGACGTCTGAAGTATACCTTTTGAGCACGAATTGCGCAGGTGTCTGGCCCGGTTCCAGCTCTATTGTGTATATCTCGGTGGGCTGGCCGGTTTTGGAAAGCGTTATCCGATAAGTGCCGTGAAATCCTCTGAAACTTACCTTGCCCGAGGCGTTTGTAGTGTTAGAGTCGTTTGGTGTTGTCCATTCGTCCATCAGGGCTTCGTACCGCTGGCCTCTTACGGTGAGAACCCAGGAGGTAGTTACAAGATAAGCGTCGGCGCGCCACATTGAACCCTGCAGAAAGCCCCACATTATTATGCCCTCAACGGAAGGATGGCTGAAGCATATACGGAAGTAGTCCTCTATATTATTGGCCGATATGTTTGCGTCAGAGTGCTTGGCATCAAATTCGGTAGCCCATATCGGCAGGTCCAGCGGCACCAGCGGCTGAAGGACATCATTGTAATACAATTCGGGGTAAAAGGGTGTATTTGCCTCTAAGTGGCCTTGAATGCCGAGGCCGTCGATTGGCGCACCCATATCATCACGCAGGCTGCTGGCGCGGGCCGCATAAGGCCCGGAGTCATACCAACCGAATGAGTTGCCGGCGTACTCGTTCATAAACATTAAGCAGTTGGGGTCTCTCAGCTTGGCCCGCTGGAACATATTGACTCTTCCGGCCTCGCCAAGACAAGTGCCAAAAAAATCGTCGGTCACCATTTCGTTATCAACGTCCCAGTGACGGAATTTATTTTTGTAGTGATTTACCGCGCTATCAATACGCTCGTTAACTTCGGCCGGCATTTCGGCACAGGGCAGAGTCTTTACCCAGCTCGGCATCTGGGAGTTGTTCTGTTCCCAGAAAAGACAATGGCCTCGGAACTTGAGTCCGTTGGAGTTAGCCCATTGGTAGATATTATCTGCCTGCGAATAGTCCTCGCCGTCCCGATTATACTCATTGGAACCCCATTTTGTCTCATTTTCGCATACCGCCCACTCATAGTGGCTCAGAATGAAATTCTTATAGTTGTTGTCTGTCATTTTCCCGTTAATGATGCACGTACCGAATGCGAAGCGGTGCCCAATCTGCTCAATTAGAACGTTAGCGCCTGAAACAGGATACCCATTCGAGTCAATTACTGTAATCTCTGCATTCCTTTTGCGGATTTGCTCGATTCTGTCGTTGGCATCGGATTTCCAATCGCCGTAACAGGGCGACCAGACAAGGGCTGCGATAAAAAATAAATACAACCAATAATGTTTAACAGACATCTCTA
Source organism: uncultured Candidatus Bathyarchaeia archaeon (assembly GCA_964354115.1). Taxonomy (GTDB): domain Archaea; phylum Thermoproteota; class Bathyarchaeia; order Bathyarchaeales; family Bathycorpusculaceae; genus DASPTR01. The sequence goes on from CAYGYP010000063.1 coordinate 6,397, forward strand.
CGTTCCTCCTTATTTAGGTAAAACACCGCGGTTTTACCAGTTTTCTATACACTCCGGATTTTCCGGGTCGTTGCACCACAGCCACTGCTCGGCAAAAGTGCTGAAGTCGTAGAAGTCAACGGCGCTATCCGTCGGCTCAAAATCGGCGCCTCCACAGTTGCTCGGCTCGGTGCAATCGGTACACAGCCAGTTGTCGGCTATGATTTTAAGGTCTATGTGATTGACATAACAATCACCGCTGATGTCTGATTTGAGCGCTCTGGTCATATGGATGGTGGTGATTGAATACGCCGGCAGCGTCAGCAAAGGATTGTATGTTCCGAAATATACCCAGTGCTCTGTCGCGCTGCTTCGGTAAATCTCCGAACTGCACGACGGTCTAAATCCGTTCAGCGTAAGCATTAAGTCGGTAGCGCTGGCGGATTTGTTGAGCATAACTATCGTCAGCTGGTTACTGTCGGGGCTCTTAAAGGCCGTAATACGCAGGTCGCCCCAGTCGCCTACACTGGTCGAGGCCGCGACGCGATACCAATTTGGGTCGGTGAAGTACGCGTAATGCTTGAAGAACCAGTAAAGGTCGCGAACTATATACGTAGAAGGATTGGCAACATTAATCATACCGCCATCGCCCCAGCCCCTGAACAAAGACCAGTGATAATACGAAGTTACACCTTCATAGACCAGGCAATTGTAAATATGCTGTGCGAGCAATATGGCGTGGTCAAATGTTGGAGTGCCATCGCCGGCATACTCCGTCTGGAACAGCGGCTTATTATAGTAATCGCCATAGTTGGTATGGTAATTCTGCATTCCCCAACGCATAGCGTCAGGGTTCGTGTAGCTGCCGTCGCCGTAAAGATGATGTGAGAAACCATAGACGTGGTTTATCTGCCCTCTATTGTCTAACGCATCTATAAATGTCCGGGAGCTGCCGAAGCCCACTGACTCGGGGGCGAGCATCTTCGGCATAGGCGAAATATTTCCGTCAATCCTGTTATAAACCGCCTCAAACGCCTTATCATAGCCGGCATAGGTTGAATTTTCCGTAGGAGTGAATCTGCAGACCTGATCCTGTTGCCCCCAATCCGGCTCGTTTTGAATACTTATGTAATCGGGGTAAATGCCAACGCTGTTCCAGCCGCCTGGGCCTGTCAAACTGTTTAGCCACCAGTCCGCATACGCCTTATATACATAGTAATAAGGCGCGCTGTTATTAGGGTCATTGACGTCTTTTTTAAGGGTTCCGTTCAGCGTCCCTAAATCCCCGGTGCTTTTAAGGTAAGCCGGAGGCGACCAGGGGAGCAGTAAAAGCTTTAAATTTGGATTGCGCGTCGGTTGTTTCGCTGCTGCAACGATTTGCCCTGTGGCGTCTAATTCGTATTGGCCGTATAAGCCGACTTGATAGGTGTTTTTTATCCTTAAAACGTCGAGACCGAGGTCTCTGAAGAGAAGGTCGTAAACTGCTTCCCTGCTCGAGTGGTTTGCAAGAGTTCCTGGTTCATAGCAACCGGAACCGCCGAAACCTTCGAGCTGCTGATAAACGGTGTTAACATTCACCTCACCGGTAACCTCAGGTAATTCCGCGATTTCTGCACCAAGCGTGATGTCATCAAAGTACACGATATTTGCATCTCCAGGGCTGTCGTCGCCGAAACCGATGGTAATCCTCGCAACATTGGCCAGATTCACGTCGGCAAATTCCGTCAGCGCAAT
>CAYGYP010000064.1:0-8101 GCA_964354115.1 uncultured Candidatus Bathyarchaeia archaeon
AACGTTGAAGTATGGAATGGTGAAGTTGGTGACTGGATCACGTAGTGTTCCGAAAACGAAGTGATCTTCCAGCAGATTCAGCCCAACAGAGGGTATGCTCACGATCGTGGAAATGTTCGACTCGTCTGCCGCTATTACTGTGACAATGGCGTTGACTCCTCGTAAGCTCGTCCAATCAAGAGTACAGTTGAGCATCACTCGTGCGCCATTTGTCAATACTGCAAACGGCTGATCAAGAACGGTTTCGGTTTCGTTAAGCAGGATCTTTGCTATGTTTATTGCGTTGAGCGAGCACGGAGTGTTCGTCACATTTACCAAGAAGTGGTTTGTGTCGCCCATGTCAAATTTGGCGTCGGTTACACTCCAAACAACCTCAGCAGGTGTTACGGCCGTTATGGTGGGCGCGGCGAAGCCTTGCTTGGTGAAAACGCTCACCGTGATTGTCTTGTTTCGCTGAGTGCTCCAGTCCCAAATGCATTCAACAACCAATGTGTCATTTGGAGGAACACTGATGTCTATTATATTCAGCGGGGGCAACGTGCCCAGAGTGATTGCTGACACGTTTGCCATCGTTAAGTTTACCATGCTTAATATCGCAGCTTCTGTGGAGTCTTGCGCGTTGTGAACGGTGATGTTGAAATGCTTTGTGTCCGCGTAGTCAAATTTGACTTCATCTATAGAAAGAACGGCGCCCTGAAGCTGGTTTGTTTCGTAGGTTGACTCGTATCCTTCAGCTGTTCTCACGGTGACTGTAACGTTTAGTCCTCGCAAGTCATCCCAGTTTCTTTCGCATTGAAATACTTGGGTCTGGTTTGGTGGTAAAACATACGGCAGAGCTGGAGTAGTACCAGGTAAAGGTTGGCCAAAAACACTTATTTCCGAAATTGTGAGATTTATGATCGAGTTCTCAGAGTTCGCCACTGTCAAATTGAAATATTCGACGGTTTGGCTGGAATCGAAACTAGGTGTTATTGTAAGCTCTTCTCGGGGCGTGACGTACGGATAACTCTCTGTCGAGGCATTGGCTGTGGGCTCGATCCGCACCGTATGCCCGGCAAAGTTGCTCCAGTTCTCTATGCATTTGAAGGTCTGCCTTGTTCCTCTTGCGAGCAGAAATGGAAGTTGGTCAGGGTATTCTATTGTTGCAACATCGTAAGTTTCATTCGTTTCTTCAACGGTCAAACGGAATGCCGTTATGTTCACGTCTGACGCTGAGTTTGAAGGATTAAGAACTGTCAGGTTAAAATATGAAAAATTGCCTATTGGAAAAGTCACGTCTTCCACCACAAGTAATGTCGAGTCTTCTGGCATGTTGTAATAACTTGACATAACCCACACGTATGACACTAATGCGCCGATTATTGCAGAACATAGAAGTAACAAGATTACGAGAAGAGTGGAAATTGCCTTTGTCTGTCTGATTACGCGCAAATTCTTACCTCAACCTGAACGATTGGTGTTAATCATATTTCCCAGAGGTAAATAAGCGTTCTCTTACAATATGGGTTTGAAATCGACTGGATAGCTAAGCTTAAATCAGATCTGATTTTCTAGTAGTGCCATCCGGAATTCGGTCGGAGCAACATGGCAGAATGTGATGCACTCATAGTAGGCGCAGGAATCGTAGGCCTATCAACTGCCTATCACCTCAAAAGCAAGAATCCCCAGCTTGATGTCCTGGTCGTTGACAAGCTCGGCGCGGCAGGCCAGGGTAGCACAGCGAAGAGCGCCGCAGCCTTTCGCTGCTTATTTGCGTCTCGCACAAACTTTGCCTTAGCCGATTCCTCTGTTGAGTTCTACAGGCACGTGCAGGATGAGCTGAAGTTTGATTTGAAGTTGCGGTGGGCCGGGTACCTGTGGTTCTTTGACCAAGAAGGATACGTCAAGATGCTTCCTGTCTTAAGAGATCTGTCCAGCAGGGGCTTCAAATACGTAGAATATGATGAGGGCGAACTGGCAAGAAAACTTGACATGAAGACAAACCTTTCCAACGATGAAGAAGCCCGAATGATGGGTCTTGGAAACGTCTATAAGGGGATACTGATTCCAAAGGCGGGTCTAATCGACGTTGACTCGCTTGTAAAATTCTATGAGTCAGAGTTCCTGAAACTTGGGGGAAAAATCCAGTATAACACGCAAGTGAACGAGATCGTTGTGGAGCCACGTAGGCCCTTTGGAATGCCAGGCGAGCCCTACTTCTGGCAGGACACTATGATTACAGGAGCGAAAACGAACAAGGGTTTGATAAAGGCAGAAAAGACCATAATCGCGGCAGGGGCTTGGACCACCCAGCTCCTTGATCCTCTAGGAATCGAATGTTTCATCAAAGCTAAGAAAAGACAGATATTCTCGATAAAAGCGAAGACCGACTCGCTTAGGAAACTGCTTTTCTCGAAGGAATTCACAAATGCTGGATGTCTGCCTTTCACGATACTTCCTAAGCCATCTGCATACATTCGCCCGGCCCCTGAGGAAGACGCGCTTTGGCTAGCTTACGCTGACGAATTTCCACGAGCCTTCAAGATTGAAGACAATCCTGAACCTGAAGAAAACTACTACACGTTCGGGTTATACCAAGTCTTCGTGAAGTACTTCCCACAATTCGTAGATTGCCAGCCGTTTTCCGCCTTCGCGGGGCTTTACGAGATAAACACTATTGATGGGCAACCCTTGATTTTCGAGGAGAACGGTTTGATGGTCGTTGGCGGCGCAAGCGGAAGCGGCATATTGAAGGCCGATGCGATCGGCAGAATTGCCACAGCGCTTTTCAACGGCGAACAGTATGCTTTGCTCTATGAAGATAGGAAGTTCAAGGTCAGCGACATGGGCTTGAAGAACCGTAATGTAGAACCTGAAAAACTTGTGATCTAGCGGTGCACGTCATTAAAACTTATCTACTTTCGAATAGATAGTTACACAATCCTTCCAGGTTGGTTAGAATCATGTATGGCTGGACAGGCAAATTCCTGCGCGTAGATCTAACTAAGAAGAAAGCAATTGTAGATCAGTATGACCCAGCAATTGCAAGAAGCTTCCTCGGCGGAAGAGGTTTCGCAGTCAAGATTCTTTGGGACGAGCTTCAACCTAACACTGATCCATTGTCACCTTACAACAAACTCGTCTTTGCAGCTGGTCCATTGACAGGCTGGCCCCTGCCAAGCAGCGGAAAACTAGTTGTTGCTGCAAAGAGCCCACTAACAGGAGGATACGGCGACGGAAACGTTGGGACTCACGCCGCAGTTCAAATGCGGAAAGCTGGTTATGATGCCATTATCATACAAGGTAAGGCCGAAAAGCCCACGGTTCTGCTTGTTCAGGACGCGTCTGTGCAGTTTGTTGATGGCAAAGATCTGTGGGGGCTGAATTCCTTTGAAGCTGAAAGGAAGTTGAGGGCACTCTATGGACGGGTCTCGGGCATTCTGCTCATTGGTCAAGCAGGGGAAAACCTCGTGGCATTCGCTAACATTGTCTGCCAGGAGGGGCGTGCTGGAGGAAGACCGGGCATCGGTGCGGTTATGGGATCGAAGAACCTGAAGGCTGCCGTGATCGTCGGCTCTGGCGATTTGCATGCCGCTGATCCTAAACAAATGAAGGATTTGGGCGCCGAGGCCTACAAAGAAGTCTTGGGCAAACCGAGCTATGCCTTCTGGAAGCGTCAGGGAACCATGATGACGATCGAGTGGAGTCAGGAAAACAGTGTCCTCCCAACGTATAACTATAGTGAGGGTGTTTTCGAGAAGGCAGAAGCCATAGGCGGCTTCGCAATGGAAAAGATAAAGATTTCCAACCGCGGGTGCCCGCAATGCAACATGACTTGCGGTAATGTTGTAAAGGATTCCGACGAGAAAGAATCGGAGCTCGATTACGAAAACGTCACGATGTTGGGGTCAAACATAGGGTTAGGCAACCTGAAGGAGATTGCAGCTCTGAACAGGGTTGCCGACGAACTTGGCTTGGACACGATTTCACTGGGCAATGTGCTGGGTTTTGCGATGGAAGCCTCGGAAAAAGGACTTATCAAAGAAAAGGTTCCATGGGGTGACTTCACTAGAAGCAGAATTTTGACCGAAGACATCGCTTTCAGGCGTGGTTTGGGCAAGATGTTAGCTAGGGGCGTTCGTTCTGCAGCAGAGGAAGTTGGCAAAGGTTCGGATCGTTGGGCCATGCATGTAAAAGGCTTAGAAATATCGGGTTATGACTGTCATACCACGCCAGGTATGGCGCTGGCTTATGCGACCAGTTCCATCGGAGCACACCACAAGGACGCTTGGGTGATCTCTTGGGAGGTCAAAACCGGCCGCGAAAGCTATGGAGCAGAAAAGATTGACAAAATCATCGAGTTGCAGCGAACACGGGCAGGCGTCTTCGAATCCCTGACTGTCTGTAGGCTTCCATGGGTTGAGGTCGGCTTCGAACTTGAATGGTACCCCAAGTTCCTCCATGCAGCAACAGGAGTGGAAATGAACTGGGACATGCTGAACTTGATTGGTGACAGAATTTTCAACTTGACACGTGCCTTCTGGGTCCGCGAATATGGAGAGAAATGGAGCCGGAAAATGGACGTTCCGCCCGCTAGGTGGTTTGAGGAGCCGACGACTCAAGGGCCCTTGAAAGGAGCAAAACTTGACAAGACAAAATACGATGCGATGCTGCAGACATATTACAAGCGGAGAGGCTGGGATGGTCGCGGAATACCTTCTAAGTCAACGCTGAAAAAACTTGGCTTAGAAGATGCTGCAAAACAGCTTGAGAAACGGGTAAAGCTGACTGAATAGTCCCCTGCGATTTCGGCCAAAAGTGAAGGTAGCGCTAGACCCATCCTAATATGATCTAGCAAAGTAAACCACTTGCTTTGCTTCTCCTCCGCAGTACATGCATTTTGAGAATGGCTTCTCCTTCTCGAAGGGTACTATTCTTATTGTCGCTCCCGTTTCTTCTTTTATCTTTTCTTCGCATTTGGTGTTGGAGCACCAAGACGCTCTGATGAATCCACCCTTCTTCTCAAGCGTTTCCTTGAACTCATCGTAGGTCTTCACAGTGGTTATGTTGTCCTCAAGGAACTTCTTGGCTTTGTTGAAGAGGTTATTCTGGATTTCATCGAGCAATTTTCCAACGGCACTCTCTATTTGCTCATCTTTCACAGCGGTCTTCTCGGAGGTATCCCGTCTCACCGTCACAACTTGCTTCTGTTTAAGGTCTCTTGGGCCGATTTCGAGTCTTATTGGGACCCCTTTCAATTCCCACTCGTTGAATTTCCAGCCTGGAGTGTATTCAGCTCTGTCGTCTAGAACGGTTGCGATGCCGTTTTTCTGCAGCCTTTCATGTAAATCCTTGGCTTTCGCTGCTATTTTTCCAGCTTCCAAGCCCTTGTAGGGTATCGGGACTATAACAACTTGCGTTGGTGCAACCTTTGGCGGTAGGACCAGTCCTTTGTTGTCGCCATGCAGCATCACTATGGCGCCTATCATGCGGGTTGTAAAGCCCCATGACGTTTGCCAAACGTTCTGTTCTTTTTCGTTCTGGTCGAGGAACTTTATGCCGAAGGCCTTTGAGAAATTCTGTCCAAGCTGATGTGAGGTTCCCATTTGTAGTGCTTTTCCGTCGGGCATCATTGCCTCTAAAGCCAACGTGTAGAGGGCGCCTGCGAATTTCTCCATCTCTGTTTTCTTACCTGCAAGAACTGGGACTGCCAAGTAGCTTTCCATCACGTCTTTGTAGGCGTTTAAGATTTCCATTGCCTCTTGATCAGCTTCTTCCTTTGTTGCGTGAGCTGTGTGGCCTTCCTGCCATAGGAACTCTCTTGTTCTTAGGAAGAGTTTTGTTGCTTTTGTTTCCCATCTGACTACGTTGCACCACTGGTTAAGCTTGATTGGCAGGTCTCTCCAGCTTCTGATCCATTTTGCATACGTCGCGTACATGATGGTTTCAGACGTTGGTCTTATTGCGAGTCTTTCCTCTAGCGGGCTCTCTCCGCCCTCTGTGACCCAGGCAACTTCTGGAACAAAGCCCGCGAAGTGCTCTGCTTCCCTTTTCAAGTAACTTTCAGGGATGAAAAGTGGGAAGTAGACGTTTCTGTGTCCTGTTGCCTTTATTTTTTGGTTAAAGATTTCTTGGATTTTCTCCCAGATGGCATACGAGTCTTCTCTGAAGATCATGCAGCCTTTGACCGGAGCGTAATCGGCCAAACCTGATTTTAGAATGACTTGCGTGTACCATTCTGAGAAGTCTTCGTCTTTCTTTACAGTAACTCCCGTGTCTGACATCTTATCTCTCCAAATGTTCCTTAGTGGTTGAATATAACCCTAGTGAGAAACGGCTCCAAATGCGAGCTGAGTATCCCAAGAATTCAGCAATGTGGAACGCAATCGCCCATGTTCAACCACTTTTAACCATTGTACCGAAGGAAATTATTAAACATTTCTTCCCAGAAGATATACGCAAGTGTTTTAACTGAACTGAGCCTAAACTCCGACGTGTCTCAGCCAACTGAAATGGTGTGAATTGAGTTTGAAGGCAATTCTAGTCTTAGCGGACGGAATGGCGGATAGACCGCTTGAAGAGTTGAGTTGGAAGACTCCGTTGGAGGCAGCGCGGAAGCCTTCGATGAATCAAATCGCGAAGACTGGAATATGCGGGATCATTGACCCTTTGTCGCCTGGAACCCCCCCTGGAAGTGATGCGGCCACACTTGCGTTGCTTGGATATGATGCGTTGAAGATCTATTCTGGAAGAGGCGCTTTAGAGGCGCTGGGCTCAGGAGTAAGGGTTCTTCCTGGCGATGTGGCTTTCAGGTGTAATTTTGCTACTGTTGATAAGAACTTGGTTGTCTTGGACAGGCGTGCGGGTAGAATCGTGAATGAGGATGCAGTTAAACTTGCCAATAGCTTGCAGAGAGTTAGGCTTGAAAAATCTTCTAAGGCGAAGTTCCTGTTCAAGAGTACTATTCAGCATCGCGCTGTTCTTGTTATTCGTGGGCCTAGGCTATCAACGGCCGTCAGTGATTCAGATCCTGGAAAAGCTGGAAAGAAGGTTCTGGAGATGAAGCCGCTTGACAACAGCAACGAAGCAAGGCTGACTGCCAGAATCGCCAATAAACTCGCGCGCGAGTTCCGCAACGTTCTGAAGAGCCATCCGATAAATGATGAAAGAATGAAGCGTGGGCTTCCTGCGGCAAACATAGTCTTGTTCAGAGGGGCAGGCACTCTTCCAAACGTGTCTCCTCTTCCACGGACATATGATATCAAAGCCGCATGCATAGCTGCTGCACCTCTAGTTAGAGGCGTGTGCAAAGCCGCTGGGATGCGAGCAATTGGGGTCAAAGGCGCGACTGGAACGTCTCAGACAGATTACATGGAGAAGGCAAAAGCAGTGGTTGAAGCGCTGAAAGCGTATGATTTCGTGCTTCTCCACGTGAAGGCAGCAGATGTTGCCAGTCATGACGGGAAGGCAAAGCAGAAGGTCGAAGTGATTGAAAAGATCGATGGCTTGCTAGGCTATTTATTGAATCATGTTGACGTAGGCTCAACCTACTTGGTCGTCACTGCTGATCACACCACGTCCACACTTACGGGAAACCATGAGGGTGATCCGGTTCCTATAGCCATAACTGGTCCGTATGTTCGCCGCGACTACGTGGAAAAATTCGACGAAAGATCATGTGCCATGGGTGGGCTTGGTCGATTAAGAGGGTTGAATTTGATGCCCATACTCATGAACTTTCTCGACAAAACGAAGAAGTTCGGAGGCTAGCTCACTGGACTTGCACGAGCCGCCATTCTCTGTAGTCTGTGACGACTCTGACGTATCCTTTGAGCATAGCGTCAACCTTGGCGTCGCCGGTGTCAACTCTTAAGACATTTCCTTCGATGCTTTGAAGCTTGTTCTTCGTTGCTGCAACGATTATTCGCTCTTTGCCTACGCGTTTGATGATTTTCGGGCTTATCTGCTGGTTACCTCTTCCAAAGAGGATTCCCTGATGTCCGATAGGTGAGAGGATAATCCAAGTATGCTGCCAATCGTCCACTTCTTCCAAAATTCTTCTCTCATCTACATCAAGTATGACCTTGCCCTTTTTGTAGATGTCCACCCCTAGAACCGTCTT
>CAYGYP010000065.1:0-8094 GCA_964354115.1 uncultured Candidatus Bathyarchaeia archaeon
CATCTTTCTACATACTTGACGAAGTAGATGCCCACCTTGATGCTCTCCACGTGTCAAAACTGGCTGACCTTCTCTTGGAAGAATCGGAGAAGACTCAGTTCATCACCATAACGCTAAAACCTGAAATGGTGAACAAAGCGCAAAAAATCTACGGAGTTTATGAGCGAAACGGCGTCTCAAACGTCATCGCAACAAATCTGCTGGAGGTGCCAAGTTAGTGTCTTCAACCTTAAAAAGACCCTTCTACATGCATCCTCCTTGGAACATCTTATTCGAATTTCACAAACTTGAGAAGCTTGCACCTTGGAACGTTAACATCGCGTATTTACTGACGTCATTTCTTAAGCAAATGGAAAAGTCTGGGCAAGTAGACTTCAGGGCATCTGGCGTAGCCTTGGATTCTTCAGCTCTCATATATTTGATGAAGTCGAAGCTTCTTCTGAGACTCGAGGAACCTCCACCTCCGGCGAAGGGCCCGCAAGACTTCCTTCCTCCGCCACTGTTCCTGCCGTTAAGATACGAGCTAACTTCAACAACCATTCGAAATTTGCTTGAAGCGTTGGATGACGTATTGAAAGGGGAAAAACTGATCCATCTTGACAAAATCCAAGAGGAACCCATTCTTCCCACTCCCTCGGAGATTTTGCCGCAGCTAGACTACTATCTGATGGAAATTGAACATCAGATGGAAAAGCTCTTCGCGAACCTTTCGGAAAGAGTGAAAGGCGCAGGGATAGTAGAATTTTCAAACTTGATAAGGGGCGTGACGCGGCTTGAGGCCATTCGTATATTTATTCTGTTACTATTCTTGGCGCAGGAGAGCAAGGTAGACCTGTGGCAGAATGAAGAATCTGAGGAGATATACATAACGGTTGGGGATCTGAATCTTGCAGAGAGGGGAACGACAGGAACCTAGCCTGGACGTAAATGCTCAGGAAAGACAAGCTGACGGGAAAGCGAAGCATGAACTCGCTCTAGTGGAAGCAGCGCTGTACGTCGCAGGTCGTCCCCTGGACATAAACGAATTGTGTTCAGTCTTAAACACGCGTTCAAAGAACAAAACCAGAAAGCTTGTGAAAACGCTCATGCAAGAGTACACACGTAGAAGCACTGCCCTTGAGATTCTGGAGCTAAAGGACGAGAGATACGTCTTGCAGCTGAAAAGCGATTTGACACCGTATGTTAGAAAACTCGTTAACAGACCGCTACTTTCCACGGGTCCACTGAAGACTCTTTCCTACATAGCCTACAGGCAACCTGTGCCCCAAAAAAGAGTAATCGACGTTCGAGGTAATCATGCTTATGGGCACGTTAAACTGTTGAAGGAGATGGGGCTTATTGTCGGAGAAAGAAGCGGACGCTCAACACTCCTCAGAACAACAGAGTATTTCGCTGATTACTTCGCTTTGAGCCATGATACAACGGCCATAAAGAGGGAATTGAAGCACATCTTCGAAGAAGGGGAAAAACTGGAGAATCCTCAACCCTGAAACGGATAGATTTATATTCGAAACGACGGTGATAATGACCGCCTAGATTTAGCAAGTCGGGAGAAATGAAACGTGTCCGTTTGGCACAGCGACATGCGCAAGAAGAAGCCCTCTGGCGGCAGAAGACGGGCTTACAGGAAGAAAAGGAACTTTGAGCTAGGCAGGTTTCCAGCCGAAACTGCATTGGGCGAACTGAAACGAAAGACCCAGAAGGCCAGAGGCGGAACCCAGAAACTCAAAGCATTGAGCATTAAGCAAGCATGCGTGACTGACCCAAAAACCAGAAAGACCAAAAAAGTTGAAATTACCAGAGTAGCTAAGAACCCTGCAAACATTGACTATAACCGCCGAGGCGTGATAACAAAAGGCGCAATCGTCGAGACCTCTTTGGGCCCAGCAAGGATCACTTCCCGTCCAGGGCAACATGGAATACTGAACGCGGTCCTAATCAAGGAAGAAAAAAGCTAGCCCTTTTCCACGTTTGCCATTACACTTCTAATCTTCAGCAGCTGTTTCGCAATCTCTTCCATCGTTTCTCCTTTTGACTGCTTCTTCTCAACCAGAATCATGCCTGACTTTAGCCAAGGTGTTTTTGGAAAGGCAACGTCTGTAACGAGTTCGCAGTTCAGATGGAGTTTGTCGGCTGCATCTTTCACCTCTGTAATCTTTGGGGAAGGCACAGTCAGATTCTTCGGTACGCGCCTCCCTTCCTTTCTTGTTTTTGCAGAGTCGAAGTATGCTGGCCACACAATTACTTTGTCTTGTTTACGCATGTTTTCTCTCCCTTCTCTATTTGTGAGCGTAATAGGCCGCAAGTTTCTCCCCAGTTTCGTCGATTCTGACGAAACCATAGCGTTCAAACTGCACAATAGCGTTTGGCTTCAACCGTTTGCAAAGGCTTTCAGCAATTCCCTCCACCACGGTTGCATCTTGCATGACGACCTGGCAGGGCATGTCCTTGCCTACGGGTATCCAGTGGATCAACTGGGCCTTCATTTGTTTGGCTTGTTCGTATGATTCACTGGCAAAAGATGCCTCAGCCGAGTATATGCTTGCATTCTTGATTCTCATGTTGAACAACTCCATGAGACGGATTGTATTTCCGATTTTCGAAGTGTCAATGTCTTTTTTTGAAACCCAGAACTTTGCGGCGCCATCGCCCTTTTCGGGCTTTATGGTGTATTCTCTGCCCTTTCCTTCTGGACGCGCGGGATGCATGGCAAGCTTCACATTGAAGACTTTGGGAATTTTGTCCACAGTCAATTCTATTGGGTCCTGAACGAAGAAGTATCTTTCAGCCACAGGGTCCAATATCTTGCGGTTGTATGCGTACAGGTTTTCCCAGCTTAAGACAACATCCTGCGTCTTCGGACCAACATCAATTATCATTCTCTTGATTGCCTCCGGTGTTATTCCTCTTCTTCTGAGAGCAGCGAAAGTGGCAAGCCTTGGGTCATCCCAGTCTTTGAAAAGCCCCTCCTTTATTCCTTGAACAATCTTTGACTTGCTAAGGTATGCTCCAGTTATTTTCAGCCGACCATAGTGTATGGCTTCTGGATACTTCCACCCCAAATGCTTGTACATGTATTCTTGCCTGACCTGGTTTGTCAAATGCTCTTTTCCTCTGATTATGTGAGTAATGCCAAGCAGGTGATCATCCACACCGCAGGCGAGGTTATACAATGGCCAAACGTGATATTTCGTTCCGACCCGTGGATGAGGAAACTTGCTTACGTCTATTACTCTAAGCGCTGGCCAGTCTCGAACCGCTGGATTGGGATGGCATAGGTCAGTTTTCACGCGGACTACTGCTTCGCCTTCGCTGTACTCGCCCTGCAGCATACGTTTCCATCTTAGCATATTCTCTTTGACTGGCAAACCGCGACAATCACATGGCTGTTTGGCCAGCGTTCTCTCTCTGAACAATTCTGGCTGGCAAGTGCAAACATACGCGTTGCCAGCCTTCAGAAGTTTCTCAGCATATTCGTAATAGATGGAGATCCTGTCGCTTTGGATGTACTCTTCGTTTGGTCTGCAGCCAAGCCAAGCTAGATCCTCTCTTATACGCTCGTAGAATTCTAGGACAGGTCTCTTGATTTTGGGGTCTGTATCCTCAAAACGCAGAATGAACTTGCCCTGGTAGAGCTGTGCATATTCATAGCATAGGACGATAGCTCGGGCTGAACCTAAATGCAGGACACAGTCGGGATTCGGCGAGAAACGTGTGATCACCTGTTTATACTTGTCAACATTGGGCAATGGTGGAAGATGCTTTTCCTCTTCAACCTTTTCTCTGACAAGCTCTTCAGGCCATTTCTCTTCAACGAAGCGTTTTTGTTCCTCGTACGAAAGATTGTTGACTTCTCGAACAACAGCACTAACAAGAGTTGATACTTCTTTAGCCTTACTTCTTAAATCTGATCTCTCGCCCAGTATCTTTCCGATAACTGCCCCTTCTTGAGCTCTACCATCATGTTTCACAGCGTTCAATAGGGCGATTTTTCGTGTAGCATCTCGAAGTTCATTATCTTCAAGCAAAGTTCTTGCACTTTGTCCCTTTCAGATCTTTCTCTCAATCAAGAATTCTGCGAACGATTTCAACTTTTCTTTCCCACCTGAGTCAGGCAAGAGGCTCTCGGCATGTTGCCAGCTTCCTTCAACAATTTTCCTTGCAAACTGTTTGACGTATTCTATCGAACCGGACTTCGTCATCAGCGTAATGGCTTCGTCTCGAAGTTCTTGGTTCGAAGTGTGTTTGTCGAGAATTTCGATGAGTCTTCTTCTATCCTGAGCATTTGCAACTCTCAATGTGTGTATGACAATTAGGCTTCGTTTTCCTTCGGTTATATCTTGCCCACGACCGCCCTTCTTTTTCCCAAATTCTCTGCTTGTTAGATCAAGCACGTCGTCCTGCATTTGGAAGGCTATTCCTATGCTTTCTGCGAGGCGACCGAGCGCCTCAACAAGCTCATCGTTAGCGTCTACTAAGACAGATGCCATTCTTGCAGACATTCTTGCTAGTGTTCCAGTCTTGTAAGCGCACATCTGCAAGTAGGACTTTTCATCTAGTCCACTCGCGTTTGCCAATCCTCTGTGCCACGCGATGTCCATTGCTTGGCCAAGGCTCAGATTGATCATCTCTTGCGTGTAGATCTCGTAGATCCTGCGTGCTTTCTCGGCGGAGACTTTTCTCCGATTTTCGATGATGGGCAAGAGGGGCAGATAGTACATGGCGTTTCCAGCGTTTATCGCGATGTCTACCCCGTAGATCTTGTATGTACAAGGCCTTTCCCTACGAAGCTCGGATGAGTCTTCAATGTCGTCTACCATCAGCGTGCCGTTGTGGATCACTTCTGGGATTATGGCGAAATCAACGAACTCATCTGGGTTTTTGCCCAGGATTTCGCAGATCAACAGGAAAAGAGCTGGTCTCCATCTTTTTCCGCCCCTGTCAAGGAATTCCCAGATCGGGTCAGCTAATGCCTTGTTCAGTGGTTCAAGGTTATATGCGTAGTTCGGCGGATTGATCCTAAAGATCGTGGCATCCTTTGAGAAAACTCTTGGAACATATTTCTCGATTGCATGGTCCACCAGCTTAGCTTTCTCCGTAAGAAACCTTTCAACATCCAAAACTCAGTCTCTCCTTGTCCTGGCTCTATTCATGATGTCGAATCCCCGTGCTGTCAACCATTCTGCTGTTCTGCCCGTTATTACGGAGGGTGTTTTCCTGAGGTCTTGCACCGAATGCGCTCCAACGAGAAACATCGTATTTCTTAGTTCCTCAATCAGCAACGATAGCACATTTCTTGTTTCGGACACGTTCTTGGCTGCTGCCTTGAGCATGGGCTGTGATAAGCTCGTTAAGCTTGCGCCTAGCGCAAAGGCCTTGGCCACATCTATTCCGTTTCGTATTCCGCCCGAGGCTATTACGCGCACGTTTGTCGTCATGGAGACCTCAACTATGCTTACAGCTGTGGGGATTCCCCAGTCCCAGAAGATATCGCCCAATCTGCGTTGGAAACTCTTCTCGCGCTCTTTCGCCCGGTAGTATTCAACTGCCGCAAAGCTCGTTCCGCCTGAGCCGCTCACGTCTATGCCTTTGACGCCAGCGTCCTCAAGTTTTTTTGCTTCTTCAGCAGCTATGCCGGCACCTGTCTCCTTTGCTATCACAGGCACATCTGTTTCGTCACTGATTTCGCGTATTTTTTCAAGCACTCCCTTGAAGTTTGTCTGGCCTTCTGGCTGAACAGCCTCTTGCAGCGCGTTTAGGTGTATGGCGATAGCATCTGCCTCGATCATTTCTACTGCTTTTTTGACTTCTCTAAGTCCGTATCCATTCACGAGCTGCACTCCACCTATGTTTGCGATTAGAAAGGCGGTGGGAGCCTTCTTCCGGGCTATGGCAAACGTTTTTTCAAGTTTTTTGTTCTCAATAGCTGCCCGCTGGCTTCCAACGCCCATTCCTAGACCCAGCTCTTCCACAGTCTCAGCTATCGTTGCGTTGATTTTCAAGGCCTGATCTGTGCCACCTGTGATGGCCCCGACTATTAATGGCGCGGCGAACTTGTGGCCGAAAGCCTCAGTGGACAAATCTATCTTTTTCTTGTCGATCTCCGGCAAAGCTCGGTGAATGAGGTAAACGTCCTCCAAGCCAGTTGTTCCTTGTCTAGCTTGGACGTTCTGGTTCGCCGCAATTCTAATGTGATCTGCTTTTCTTCTTCTTGTTTCTTCAGCCAACCCTCTATTCCTTCTCTATCAATGTGCCTTCTACATTTTCTCCCTTAAGAGCCTTGTAAACAAGGCCCGGTTTGGTTGCATTCACGATGGTCACGGGAATTCCTTGTTCCAAGGCAGGCAAGAGTTCCACGATCTTCCCGAACATGCCGCCTGTGACATCGCAAGCAGTCGACTTGCCCACGTTTTTTTGGAGTTGTTTCAGTTCGTCCAATGTCAAATGAGTGAATTTCCTTGCTTTTCCCTCTATTTTAGGATCAGCATCAAATAGTCCATCCACGTCAACGCCTACGATGATGCGTTGTGCGTTGAACTTGGTTGCCAGAGCTGAAACAAGTTGATCGCCTGACAACACTGTAAAACCCAACTTCTCATCCAGCACCGCATCTCCATAAAGAACCGGTAAGAGACCTATTCTCAGGAGCATCTTCAACGGTGTGTCTTCAAAGCTCTTGATTCTGCCATTTTCGGTCAGTATGCATGATGAGGGCGTGATACTTACGGCTGGAACGCTATGCATGATCAGTGAATCCATGACCAACCCGTTAAGTACAGTCATGAAGTGATGGGTTTCTGCAAAACCGATTATCTGATCTGGGTTTTTCAAGCCTTCTTTGATGGCATTCTTTTGTGCTGCTGGGTGTCCGAAACTGCCTCCTCCATGAACAATTATCAAGCCCTTGACGTTTGCTTTCTGTGTTTCATCAGCTAGGCGATCTATGTTTTGTGTTTGGGGAGTAAGCTCTGTTTTCTTGTCGGTGATTACTGACCCGCCGATTTTGATGATCGTGATTCTAGGTTCGCTCAATTCTCACACCCTCATCGGTCTTTCGGGCTATGAAGGGTTTTCCGCCCGCCCTTTGAATGGCTTCCAGAACCTGTTGAAGGTTCTCATCCTTCGACAGCGCTATCATGCATCCGCCGCCGCCCGCACCAGTTAGCTTTGCACCCAACGCGCCTGCCTTGCGAGCAGCGTTAGTGAGCCATTCAAGAGACTCATCTGAGACTCCAATTCCGTAAAGCAAAGCGTGGTTCATGTTCATTAAGGCTCCGAGGGTTTCTAAATCGTTCTCCTTGAATGCGTCTATGGCCCTTAGAACGATTTCACGTGCGGCCTTCATCATGTTTTCAGTAATCCGCGGATATTTTTCCTTGACACTTCGGACTTTTTCAACCTGCATTCGTGTGGATCTTTCCACACCCGTATCGCCGATGACAAGCGGGATGTCTGTTTTCACGTCCAGCGGTTTGAAGCCCGTATCAATTTGAAACAGAATGGCCCCGCCGAAGGTTGAGATCGCAGGATCTACCCCTGACGGAGTGCCGTGAACTATTCTTTCGGCCTCGTACGTTATGCGGAAAATATCCTCCTTTGACAGTTTCACATCCAAGATGGCGCCAGACGCGGCTGTGGCAGCTGCAACCACGGCTGCTGAAGATCCAAGTCCTGCACCTACCGGAACAGTTGAGTTTATTTCAACATTCAAGCCTGCGTGCTTACCATGTCTTTCCAAGACCCTTTCTACCGCACACTTAACTGGCTCAAACTTGGTTCTAGCTTCTCTTGCGTTGCCACGTTCTATCTTGAAAATGCCATTCTCGTAATGTCCCGCAAGATCGAGAGTTGTGGAACGCAGATGAAGATCGTTGTCGTGGCGGTTTTCTATCTTTACGTAGGCCCTTCTGTCTATAGCTAAGACTATGGCTGGTTCTCCGTAAACGACGAAGTGCTCTCCGAAAAGTATTACCTTCGCGGGCGCTGAGGCAACGACACCCATTCCATACCACTATTTTGTGAAACAGACGGCTGCATACCCAACTACGCTTGAGTAGTCGCCAATTACATCTCCACTGGTCTTATAGCATAATA
>CAYGYP010000066.1:0-1323 GCA_964354115.1 uncultured Candidatus Bathyarchaeia archaeon
TCTCTGATCGGTCATTGTATCTGGTTCAGCACGTATGGTGTATGAATGCCACCTATAATTCAGATCAAGAACCTCACAAAAAAATATGGAAACCTCGTCGCAGTTGACCACTTGGACTTAGAAATCGAACAGGGCGAAATCCTTGGCCTTCTAGGACCCAACGGCGCAGGCAAAACGACTGCCATCCTCATGCTTGCAACAGTCATCAAGCCCACAGAAGGCACGGCTATTGTCGGCCAATACGACATACGAAGGCAACCTGACAAAGTCAGAGGCCTACTGGGCATATGCTTTCAAGAGCCTAAGATGTTATGGGTCAGCACCCCTTGGGATGTGGTTAACTGGCATGCCAAAGTATGCGGGCTTTCCACGTCAGAGCGGAAAAGAAGGGTCAAAGAAGTGTTGGATGCAGTTGACATGTGGGAGCCCAGAAAGAAAAACGTTCATGCACTCTCAGGTGGAATGCGCAAACGAGTCGAGATGGCCAAAGTATTGGTTCAAAGACCTAAGATAGCGATTGTTGACGAGCCGACAGCCCAGATTGACATAGTCGGCAAACATAGAATATGGAACATGCTTCTCGAACTTCGGGACGAAGGAAGCACGATCATTCTGGCCACGAACGAGCTTTACGAAGCTGACCAGCTTTCAGACCGTGTTGGAATACTGCACAGAGGCAAACTGCTAGTGTGCGACACTCCTAAGAAGCTGAAAGATAGCATTCTGGGCGGCGACATCGTGGACATCGAGCTTGGACAAGACGCATCGGCTGAAATCATCCAAGACCTCAAGGGTCTGAAGGAAGTCGTAGACATCATGCAGGTCAAGCCGACGAACCTGCGTCTTTACTTGAACAAAGTAGAGGAGATTGTTCCGCAGATAATGGGCTTGTTCTCGAAGAGAAATGTGCACATCAATTCCATACGCATGAGCGAACCAAGCCTTGATGACGTGTTCGCACACTACACGGGTCTGACGATCGAAGAAGCCCAAAAGGATGAAAGGTGAATCATAAACGAACAAGCTTCTGCTCGTAATTGAGAGAGACGTTCGCCTCTTCTTTCAGTACAAGTTCCTGATCATAATGCGCGCCATCTGGTTTGTTTCACAAATAGCGCTCTTCGGTCTGATCGCGTCGCAGATGATTAACACTCAAGCGATTCCGGACTACTTCCACTATTATGTGGCTGGACTTTCCGTGATGACGCTCTACTCAGCCGCAATATTCATTGGCTTCGATATTTACGAAGAAGCCGAGCACGGCGTGTTCGAATATCTTCTAAGTCTGCCCGTCTCCAGAAGACAGCTGGTGTTGGGCAGATC
>CAYGYP010000066.1:1423-5295 GCA_964354115.1 uncultured Candidatus Bathyarchaeia archaeon
GCGATAATAACGCTTCAGAATCCTCTGCTGCCCTTCCTTGGAGTCGTCGCCTTCTTCGGCCTTTTCACTCTCCTGGGCGTGACAATCTATGAAAGAATGATTGAAGGAGGAGGCTGGCAGTAAGTGAAGGGCATAATCCGAATGGTTGAGCATGATTTCAGGAATTTCTTCCGTTACAAATGGTGGCTTGTAGGCTTGATCAGCATGAACCTGACGGACCTCTTCATAATGGCCATCGTTTACAATACCATCCTAGACCCGAGCCTTTCCGCACAAATTGGGGGGTACTTTAACTTCTTCGCGCCAGGGTTGGCCGTGACTGGTCTATTTGCCTCAGCTTTCATGATTGGACGGGAAATCAACATGGAACGCCGAAGGGAAGTGCACCATTACATGCTGAGCTTACCGATGACGCGGCTAGAACTGGCTATTGGACGCGTTCTTTCCGGAGGATTACGTGGTCTGCTATACATGTCCCCACTTTTGCTGACGTGCTTCATTTTCTTGGGCTTTCCAACAATATGGCAGTTGCTGTTGATCCTTGCAGTTCTCTTTATGCTTGCAATCGGCATTTCCGGCCTTAGCATTGCGATCGCTGTTTCTACGTCAAGCCTTGAAAAATTCATCACTGCAAGAGGATTGGTCTACTACACGCTTTTCTTCTGCAGCAGCGTCTTCTATCCACTCTCGCTAATTCAGAACCTGGGAAACAGCGGCAAATTCCCCATGTTTCTCGTTACATTAGCTGAGGTTAACCCTTTGAGCAACGCTTCAGATATGATCCGATCTTTTCTGCTGCCAGGCTACACGTTTTCCTACACGTCGATTCTCAGCGTTGCAGTTTTCTCGGCGATTTTCACGTTCGGCGCAGCTTTTGCCTACATGAAGATACTAGAACGCAAATAATGCTGAGTTAAATTTATGAATGTGAAGAGCATATTCTTCTTCCCTCTCCATCTTTGAGATAAAACGGCAGGGTTGAACCTGAATGGCTGACGTGAAGGCTATCTTTGAACCTCGCAAGGTAGTCTTGATAGGCTCAAGCACGATTCAAGAAGAAGTTGGCATGACTTCGCCAAAGCTCTTCCGTGACGTCATTCACAACATGAAAAGATTCTTTCGTGGAAAAACCCTGATCGTGGATGTCGATGGAAAGATTGGCTTTGACAGCTTGGAAAAGCTGCCTGAGACTCCGGATCTCGCGGTCATGATGCTCCCGCCAGACCAATCGATGAAACAGGCTGAAAAATGCGCGAGAAAAGGAGTAAAAGCACTCATCTTGATCACAGGCGGATACAAAGACATTCAACGACAAAAGCTTCTCAGGCTCTCACGGAAACACGCTCTAAGAATTCTGGGACCGAATACCATAATGGGCGTCGTGAACACCGCAAACGGCCTAAACACAACATTTGAAAGAGACGCTATGCCAAAAAAAGGAAACATAGCAGTTGTGTCTCAAAGCGGAGGCGTGGGCGCATGTCTCCTCGACTGGGCATGCTTCTACGATTTTGGAATAAGCAAATTCGCCTTTGTGGGCGACAAAACAGATGTCGACGACGTTGACCTATTACAATATCTAAGCAACGACAAAAACACCAAAGTGATCTGCCTATACATGGAAGGAATAAAGAACGGCCGAGAATTCATAGAACAAGCGAAGAAAACTGTCAGAAAAAAACCCATAATTGCCTTGAAAGGGGGAACAACACGAGAGTCAGCTAGAAGAGCAAAATCACACACTACATCAATAGCCGGCTCAGACGAGATTTTCGATGCCGCCTTCAAGAAAGCCGGCATAATAAGGGTTGAGACCATCGAGGAACTCATGAACGCTGCAATAGCACTTTCGAAGCAACCGCCCATGCTCGGAGACAACGTGGCCATCGTGAGCAACGTAGGAGGACCAGCGATCCTGGCCGCTGACGCTGTTGCAAAAAACAATCTGAAGCTTGCAACGTTGTCCGGGTCGACGAAACAGAAGATTGAGAGCCTGTATCCTGGCGTAGATGCCGCAAACCCGATAGACATGATTGCAGACGCAGGAGCTGAACGATACGAGAAGGTGCTGAAGCTCGTGCTTGCGGACGATAACGTCGACGGCGTACTAGTAATCAACATGCTAAAGTCCACGTTCTTCGAGCCTAGGGACGCAAGAGTAATTCCGAAAGTGGCATCACACTACGCGAGAAAACCGATTGTAGATGTGCCTGCCGGTGGGGAAGATTTCGCGAAAGTTCATAGAGTGCTAGGCAGGACGAACATTCCAGTGTATAATCTACCGGATAAAGCGGTGAAGGCTCTCAGAGTTTTGAGAACCTACAGCATGATTGCCAAGAAGGATTAACTATATTTCGCACTGCCTAGATTCTGTTCTTGGTTGCCCTTCCCCTTAAGGTGAAGACTTGCCTCAACAGACAGAAAAACAACGCGAAAGGTTGATCAAACAAATTCTTGACGCGAGCAAGTACTTAGCAGGGTCAGGCAAAATCAAAGCTGCCTGCATATACGGTGGTAACACCTCTGAAACGGCTCTGACCAGAACAGTCACTCAAGTCTTGCTGGTGATTCGTAATTTTCAACCCAAACTCATGAACTATGTGAAAGTTTTCGATGAAGGAAACGCTGCAATCCTTGCGGTTGATGAATGGGTTTTTGAAAGAGATGTGGATCGAGGCTTCCTGGGCGAGGCTGTAGCCTGGGGATTGATGCTTCCATACTATTCCCTGATAAACACTGAATACTTGCACGTTGAGGAAGTTAAACTCAAGAAACGATTGGTCTTGGAGCTCTTGGAAAACCTTGTGCTAGATTTTCCAGAGCTTTCCTACGAGCTTCGCATCAAGCCGGAGTATTTCATGTATCAAGCTGTCTTGAGCAGGGCAAGGCTTTTTCCCCCACTGGCTCACGGCATTTCAGGCTTTTTGCGAGAAGGGACCAAAGAAGAAAATGTTAAAAAGGCACTGTTGGGCTACGTGGAAGGCCTAAGGAATTTGGAAAAAGAGGGCGCACTCAGCTTCTCAGATGGTCACGTGAAAATATCTGAGAATTTTATCTCCGCTGCCCGAAGCCCAAGGACTCGCATAGTGAATCTATCCCGAAACTTTCCACGAGCCCTGTTCGCATCTGCACTTGGTGTTTTTCCAAAAATTCTGGACATTTTTTCTCAGAATGGAGAATCATTATTCAAGTTTCA
The DNA here is from genome assembly GCA_964354115.1 of uncultured Candidatus Bathyarchaeia archaeon. Classification (GTDB taxonomy): domain Archaea; phylum Thermoproteota; class Bathyarchaeia; order Bathyarchaeales; family Bathycorpusculaceae; genus DASPTR01. Next base: position 4,620 of record CAYGYP010000066.1, read on the forward strand.
GAAGGCGGCAATGACGAGCCAAGTTGAAGTTCCTGAAAAGTACGTGTTTGTTCCTACGGCTTCCGGATTAGTTCCTCTAAACAGCGGACTCAGTGTCGAGGCAATAGCAAGAAAAGCCCTTTCAGTTAGCGAAAACGAAAGGATTGAAGTTCAGGCAATAGGTGGGATTCTCAATGATGTGTTCTTGATCAGAGCTTCCACGAAATGCGGAGAGAGACGCTTAGTTGCCAAGAGGTTCAGGGACTGGTCCAGTTTCAAGTGGTTCCCTCTTGCATTATGGAGTGTTGGAACCAGAACCTTCTCCATTCTAGGTCGTTCAAGACTCGAGAAAGAATGTGCCATAAATCAGCTTTTGCGTTCAAAAGGATTTGCGGTTCCGACACTTCGGTACGTGAGTTCCGAAGAACGCTTGGTTTTCATGGACTATGTAGCAGGTGAAACAGCAAGCACGGTGATAAAGAGGCTCGCAGGTTCGAAAGAAGGCAAGAAGGCAAAGAAAGACCTGAAGATCATAGAGAGAGTTGGCAAAAAGCTCGCCAAGGTTCATGCCATTGGTGTAACACTAGGCGACACGAAGCCAGAGAACATGATGATAGATGAAAACGGTGAAATCTATCTGATGGACTTTGAACAGGCCTCCAGAGGCGGTGACAAGGTTTGGGATGTTGCCGAATTC
>CAYGYP010000066.1:5395-8056 GCA_964354115.1 uncultured Candidatus Bathyarchaeia archaeon
GGACTTTGAACAGGCCTCCAGAGGCGGTGACAAGGTTTGGGATGTTGCCGAATTCCTGTATTACGCTGGACATGATATTCCTCCCCTTGCCCAAACTCGTACTGCAGAGGTCATCGCTGAGACGTTTATCAATGGTTACCTGAAGGCTGGAGGAAAAGCGGAAAGCGTGAAGAAAGCCGCAAACCCGAAATACACCAAGGTCTTTAGCATTTTCACTTTGCCCCACATAATTGTTGCCATTTCGAACGTCTGTAGAAGAGTGAAGGTGTCTAAAGCATGAACATTGCCAAACATCAAGCAAAGACCATTCTCTAGCATCAACCGAAAGGAATCACGGAAAACAAGAGTGTACAGTGTAGCTATCAATTCAGCCCGACTTCTGGCCTAAGCACGTCTTAGCACGCGCATCTTGTGGATAGCCTCGAATATTCCAACACCCAAGAAGGGAAAAAGCATTCCCCCTATCAAGAATGTCGGAAGCACTGGTTGGGCAATCTGGGCACTCGTAGAACCTTCGAGTTGAACAGAGATCGTTACGCTGATGCCTAGAAGGGCCATGAACGCGAAAAGCAGTATAATCAGTACGAATGATACGAAAGGTGGTTTGAAAAGATCGTAGAAATCATGCGAGTTCGTCCGTCTGACAGTCAACCACCACATAATGCCGCTAGGCACCATTAGGCCATAGGCAAGTCCTAAGAAAGCGATTCCTGCACCGATGTACCGTATGAGGGAGAAACCCCAGAAACCCGGGTTAGCTAGTACTAGTAGAAAGCCTGCAAAGCCTATGAGAATTGCATCTCCAACTCGAAATTGCGTGGGTTCAGCCTTCTTGTCAGGAAATTTCTGAAGGATCTGCAGGGCTAGGATACCTTTCTCGGTCAGATGGTATTTTCCACTGCCATTTTTCTGAACTAGGTCGCCCAGAATCTTCAGATGATAGTTGAATTTGCCAGTGTTGCCTACGCCTGCAGCGGCCATCAAATCTACATAGCTAAGCTCTCGCTTGTCATGAAGTGCCAGAATCACTCCTCGCCTGATCGGATGTTTCAGAATGCCGTGCAGAGACTCTATATTCACGCTCACTTGATCCAGATCCCTTTTCATTTCGAAGTATGGCAGAACATCTGATTTAAGCGTATTTGACTAAGAATCTTATCAATTGTTTATCATTCGAAACCACTGGGCTTTTTGATGTTTTGGCACATGCTTTCATTTCTCAGTCATTGATGTAAGGCTTGAACTCCCACGTTTCTTTTTTCAGGTACAGATTCCGCAGTATTCCAGTGGCTTTTTCTCTGTCCAGTGTCAACAGCAATTTTGCAATGTGCTTGCACAGCCGTTTGGTCGACAGTATCTTGCCCCAGTCAGCACAATCATGCGAGATCGTACTGTTCTTCAGGTCTATGACTATGTGATACTCTCTTATGGCTGCTTCAACCCGGTCGGTTGTCTCCCTGTCGATTCTCAATTCCTCGTCTGCAATGCCCGTGGCTCTTTCGAGTCTCCCTGGCGCAGTGAAATAACGTAGCAGTTCTTCAAAGGTCATCTTCGTTGGTTCTGCGAAAGTTTCAAGCTTGAACTCTTTCGTCTTGCTTTGCTCCTTGAAATAGTTCTGCACCTTGTTCTTGGCTGCTGTTTGCTGAGGCGTCTGAATGCCCAGCATTTCTAGCACTTGCAGGCAGTTTTCCACGGCATAGCCATGATAATGGTTGTTGAAGTAGCCAAAGACTTTCTCGACCTTGTGAGTGGTTTCTTTGAGTTTCGGAACCCAAGGTTCAAGTTCCTCACCGCTGTATCGATAGTTGTACCATGGTCTGGTGCCGCGCCCATGCCAACGGAAATAGGCGACGTTTGAGGTTACATGTGCTTCAGGCGGGAGGAGTGGTTCATCAACGATGGTGTAAGCAACTTTGTACTTCTGAAGCAAGGTCCACGTGTCATCTCGCATCCATGAATGGTCTCGAAATTCAACAGCAAATCTGACGTGTGTGGGAAGCACTTTGAAGAATGCCTCCAATTCTTTGGGCTGATAGGTGAATCTAGGCGGGAGCTGTATGAGGACGCAGCCAAGTTTTCCGCTGAGCGAAAGCGGCTCCATGAGCTCGACAAATTTCTGCAGATCCGCTTCAACCCCCTGGCTTAGATCCAGCTTCTTCTCATGCGTGACCAGCTGGGGCAGTTTCGCCGTGAAGACAAAGCCCTCCGGCGAGTATTTGGTCCACCCCATAACCATTCCTTTTGACGGGTATCTGTAGAATGTGGAGTCTATTTCGACGGTTTTGAAGATTTTCGTGTAGGCCCGAAGCATGCTCTTGTCTTCTTTCGAGTAGAAGGGGCCTATCCACTCCTTGTAGCTCCAACCGGACGTGCCAAGATGGACCTGATTCTCTGCCATACTCATCACTTGAAGGTTGGTTTGAGGTTCTCCATGATTTCTCCTATGCTAACGTAGGTCTTCTCTGGAAGTTTTTGCAGGAAGTCGCTTGCATGAACCCTTTTTTCCCCATTCAGATCGAAGAGTTTCCATCCTTGGCTGCGCATCAGCTCCTGCTTTGTTGACGGTAACTCAACATCTTCGCTTAGAACTTCTTCCAATGACGAACGCCCTGTTGATCCCGTCACCTTTGGAAACCTGCCCATCTGCGTGTAGATCTTCAG
>CAYGYP010000067.1:0-8048 GCA_964354115.1 uncultured Candidatus Bathyarchaeia archaeon
AACATAAATGATTTTTGTCCCGCAATGATCAAGACGAAATTTGATTTCTCTTAAATCAGCTAGGGCTTTCCTTAACTTATCCTGATGCTCCTTCTCACAATAGAAGAGGAGAAATCCACTTCCGCCTGCACCCAGTAGTTTGCCTCCCAACGCGCCATTTTTTTTCGCTTTTTCGTAATAGAAATCTATTTTGCCCTCAGAAATCTTTGAAGAGAGGGTTTTTTTAAGCTTCCAATTTTCATCCAGAGTTAGGCCCATGTCTCCTAGGCGTCCGTTTGATAGACTCTTTCTCAGTTCTTGTGCCAGTTCAGTCATTTTGACAAGATTATTAAACGTGTGCTTGTTGCTTAGTATATTCTCACGCTGGTCACTAAGTATGTCCCTTGCTGGTCTGGGACCTCCAAGATAGAACAACAGCAGATTTTCTTCTAACTGCTTGAAGCTCTCTTGAGACATGATAATTGGTTCCACATTGACGCTTTCGTTAGGATAAAAAGTTATGCAATTTAGGCCTCCATAGGCGACCGCATAGGAATCCTGTTTGCCAATTGGCTCTTTGAGGAGATCGATTTCTATCTCACAGGCTTCCCGGGCAAGTCTTTCCTTAGTTGGGTATCGACTCCTGTAGGCATAGAGAGCATGTAATAGACCTACTGTAAAGGCACCGGAAGACCCAAGCCCGGTTCCAGCCGGGATATCAGCTATAGAATTTATATCAATCCCTTTAATTTCAAATTTTGTGAGGATCTCTCTTACTATGGGATGCCTGATTTCATTAATATTTTCTACAACTTCAGTAATTGAGTATTTGACTTGAATTTTTTGGTCAAAGAAAGGGTGCACATAAATATACATGTATTTATTGACGGTCGTGCTGATGACACAACCAGGATGTCGGGAATAAAATTCTTTCAAATCGCTTCCCCCTCCGGCGAAGCTTATTCTAAAGGGAGTTCGGGTTCCAATCAATTTAATTCCTCCATATTATTTGGCATATTTTTTTGTTTACAGAACAATCTGAGTCGTATCCTTTTACAACAGTCATTCAGTCTTCCGTATGCTCACCGCTCCTGAGCCAGTAGTCCAATTTTATTATTTTAACTGGAATCCGTTTTTTTCCGGGGATAATGCCCGTAATGTTGGCCAAGGTTGATTTGCCTGGGCGTGACAGACCCGAGATAACGATCATCGGATTAGGTTCTGATTCCTTTATTATTTGGGAAGTTCAACTTTTAGCCTTTATGAGCAAAAGATTGTATTTGCTGGTTATGAAATCGACAGCCTCAATTAAATTTTCAAAAGCAAAATCTGGTTCGCAAGGAAATTTTTGGTCTTCACCTTTATGGCGAGTCCTGACTAATACGGTTTTTATTCCAGCATTGATTCCGGTCATTATGTCTGTAGTTGTATCGCCTATGATAAAAGATTCTTCGAGATTGATATTGAGCTCATCTGCAGCTTTTTTTATCAGGCCAATTTTAGGCTTTCGGCAATCACACTCAATTTTATATGCTAGCCTCTCCCCTGCAAAACCTCTTTCCGGATGATGAGGACAATAATATATCCGATCAACGTACGCCTGCTCGGAGCCAAGTAACGTTTCTAATTTGGCATGTATTTCTTCCAAATCTTCTTCGGACATAAAACCCTTGGCTATTGCCGGTTGATTAGTAATGACTATAGCGAGATAATCAGAATTGTTTATCGTTCGCACAGCCTTAGCTACTTCTGGCAATAATATCAATTCTTCAGGAGATCGGACTAGATTGACTTCCTGGTTTAGCACGCCATCTCTGTCCATGAAAATGGCCTTCTGCTTCTTCTTTTTATTCAATCTAGCGACTCTTCTTGAAATAATGTCTTTTTCGACCTCTTTTAATCGGTTGACCGTCCCTATATCCTTGATATACTCTGAGGTCAAGAAGGCATAAATGTACTCAGAAGAAGCCAGTGCTTGGGGGAATATATCGCGGGCAAAATCTGAATAAGTGCCCTTTGGAATATAGCTCAATATTTTCGGTGATAAGATTTGTAAAGCAGCACTAGCGATATTCCGGAAATACTCTCCTTTCTTATGCGGTTTATTATGAAAGGTGACTATTCTCATGTCTTTTGCTATCTTGACCAGGTCACTATCATAAGGGTGGCTGTTAGGATGGACGACTAAAGTTGCCAGAGGATGTTTGTTCATGTGAGCTTGTATTAAAGAATCCAAATCGATATCCATTAGAACATCGCCATAAAAAACTAAGAAATCTGAGTCCAGGTAACCTTCAATTTCTTTCACAGATCCTGCTGTTCCGAGAGGCATATCCTCTCTATAATGCATTATTTCGACTCCCCAGCCCTGTCCATTCCTGAAATATTCTTCGATAACCTCACCTTTGTATCCAGAAAGGATAATTATTTCCTTGAGATGATAGCGGTGAGCCAGCTTTATTTGATATTCAAGTATAGGTTTACCCGCCAGAAGGAGCATTGGCTTAGGGAGGTTCTCTGTTAGCGATCCGAGCCGCGTCCCCTTTCCACCAGCTAGAATAACGACCTTCATTTCTTCAACATTTCTCTTATGGCCATTCGGATAGCATCGTCTGAAGAAAATTTGGCCTTCCAGCCCAATTCGTTCATTTTGTTCAAGTCATAATCAAAGGTTGGAACATCTCCCACCCAACCCCTTTCTCCACCAGTGTATTTTATTCTGACTTTAAGCCCCAATTCTTCGATAACGATTTGGGCAATCTTTTTAACTTTGGTACGGCTGCTTACCCCGATATTATGACAATTTATTTTCCCCCTGCTTTTTTTGCGGATAAAAAGCATGGCCTCTACTAGGTCTTTCACATAGAGATATTGTTTACATTGTTCTCCATCTCCAAGAACGACTAATTCCTCCGGGCTTACCTTCAGTTTGTCGATAAAATCGACTAGGACTCCATGAGTGGCTCTTTCTCCAACAACGTTGGGAAACCTGAAGATCCAGGCCTGCATCGAATAATTTTCGACAAATGAAGCAATAAAGGCTTCCGAGGCAAGCTTCGAAGCACCATAGTGGGAGAGCGGGAAGAGAGGTCCATGGTCTTCTCGAATTTTTCCCTTTGCTTCCCCATAAATAGCTGATGATGAGGCAAAAACAATCTGTCGTATGCCATACTCTCTCATCAGATTCAGAATGTTGTAGGTGGCAAGAAAAGTATTGTTAAAATCAATATTTGGGTTCTCTCTGCTTCTGGCGATATCAGAATTTGCTGCCAAGTGGAAGACTTCTTGGAAATTTTCCTTTCTAAATATCTTGGACATTTCTTCATAATTCAATATATCTTCCTTATAAAACTTAAAATTACCCTGGCATAAGAGATGCGAGATGTTTGTTTCTTTTCCTAAGCATAGGTTGTCCAGGGCAATTACCTGATTTTTCTCAGCCACCAGATAATCGCAGAGATGGCTGCCGATAAATCCTGCTCCGCCGGTAACAAGGATTTTTTTCATAGGAGTTCTTGACTTGCTTTTAATTTGCTACATTTAAATACGTCACAAAGATGGCTATTCAAAAAGAGGCGCATTTTCCTCATGGTGAAGTACGCAAAATCGCTGGTTTAATAAAGACGATTATTATGACACCCCTTTTTTTATCCATTAAATGCTTTTTTTTAGCAGCATGTTAAATTTACGAGACTCTAGGATTTCGATAACCTCTAAGGAGTCTTTTCTTCCTGACTATCATGAAAATCGAAGGAGGCTTCTTTACAGTATCTCAGATCTATTTCTAATGAAAGGCCAAAAACTCTGGATCGGGTTTTGCTTGACCGAATTCTCTAGGGAGTATTATCAGGCGCTAATTCATTAGCATACTCGGAACCCCACAAAAGCCAGTGTTGAAGAGAATGATTTAAAGACCTAGCTGTACCACCTTAAATCAAAAAAGCTATAATTTTATATCCGACGATCAACCCGAATTTATCACGGGGAATGGCTATATTTAACTTTTTCGACTCACCTCCAGTGTCGGGGAACTGCTAGATTAGCGCACAACTAGGTTTGAGCTGAGATACAGTCTAAGAACATAAGCGAAAAAAATCTTTGGCTAAATTCTGGCGATCATGATGCAGCAAGCAACAGCGTTTGGCATGCTTGGCATAAATAATCATTGTGCAATAGCAGATTTCGAAAGCCATGGTGATCGATTAAAGCAATACTGGCAAATAGAAAATAAAAAACGAATTTTCTTCTATTTTATATGCTTTCCTTGATTTTTCGCACTTCTATTTTCTTTGGACCAACCATTATTCTTTTATTAAAACTAAAAAATCACAGCTTTGTCTTTTTCAGCATGGATATCAACTTTTCTGATTCCCTTTGAGATAGTATCCCCAACAATGATTCAAAGAAAAATAGGGCCCAATCCAGAAAAAAAAGATTCTTGATTTTTATTAGGTTTGATAAAGAACAATTATTAATAAAAATAGTCCGACATTCTGCCAATTGAAGCATTCTAATCGCGTGCTTTCTGACAATGTCCTCTCTATTGAATTGTTTTATTAAATAGGAATATCTCCTTTTCTCTAGTTCCAGTCTCTTTTCAACATAAGCTCCCTTGTTAAAGATATCAGGCATTTTTAAGAGACCAATTTGATTATTTTTATGGATCCGATATTTTATTAAAGGCTTGTTAATAAAGACAATTTTTCCTTTCATCGAAGCATGAAGAGCTAGCCACTGATCATGGATATATATATCCCTATCCGGAAAGGGTACGGCCTGCTTGGCAACTCTGCTATCAATGAGCATTGTACTCCCAATAACACAATTCCTTCGGATAAAATGTCTCCATTTGAAATCTCCTTGGACAAATTTTATCCGTTTTCTCTTGCTCTTAAGGCTCGATGAAAAAACCCGGTCGGATTCATCCATAAGAAAAACATCAGAATAAGTAAGTAACGCTTTTTCCCCTTTTATGCTTTCAAGGAGAGTATATATTTTATTGTTCAACCATATGTCATCCTGGTCGCAATAAGCAATATAACTTCCCGCTGAATCATTGGTGAGGAGTTCGAACGTTTTATTGCTCCCTAGATTTCTCTCATTCCTTAACATTCTATATCCGAATTTTGTTATTGTTTTTTTTACGATAAAATCAATTCTCTCATATTCACCGTTGTCATTGCTATCATCTCTTATGATTATTTCTATCCTTCTATAAGTCTGATCGTTTAGACTCCTCAATTGCTTTTCCAGATAGGATTTATTTGGCTTGTGGGTAGCTATGACGATACTTACTAAATCGTTCATTTTTTACTCTAATTCCATCTCATGAACGTAGCTGTGATCGGCTAGGCAAAACCTTTTCATTGCTGAGATTTTCATATATCCAATATATGAAAGAGATGATCAATATTCCCAACGATGAGGTTATGTAGGGATTACTCGCTCCGGCAATCAGAACAGCGACATAAGCCGCGCAGATAATTTTAATTATCTTCGGATTTTCCTTTTTGAGTAGTCTCTTGATTGGCAATAAAAGAAAAATCATTTGAGAAAGAAAACCGAATATCCCCGTCTTAACTAGGATATCCAGATATGTCATTTCTATGGAGTAATCTAATTTTCTTTCCCCTATTAAACCATAAATGAATCCGTACCCCGTTCCTAAATAATGTTGTTGTTTTACAATCTCAGCGGAGCTCTTCAACTGGATTATTCTTTCCGGGTCATACATAAAGTCTTTTAATTTATACCGCTGTAAAAAAGATATATTTAAGATGGTAGATATTGCTATTAATACCACGACAAAACCTATAGCAAAGACCCTAGTTTTTATCTTTTTATGAATGAAGAAAGGAGTCAGAACAAACCCGATGATGGCGCTCAGATACAGCCCCTTTGTCATTGATATAAGAAGAGGAGCTAAATTGAGAAGAAAGAGAAACAATAATATGAATGTGTTTTTTGCTTCTCCACTATTTAATTTACCGTATAAAATTATGAGAGAAAAAAGATTGTAAATATATGCTTTTAAAAACATTCTGAACCCATTTTCGAATGGTAAAATACTCCCGAGATTTAAATTATGCAAGGCATTATCAAAAACCACAATCAATTTTTTATCAGCTGAAATTAAAATAAACATAATGATTGTAAATAGAGAAATTAGAGTCGAACCGATTATAAATAGATTCGTCATCCGGGTGAGATTGTGCCACTCAAATTTAATGGCGGCCTTGAGAGCAAGAAATAGAACTATAAAAAGTATATAGCCGTTAACTTCATCGAAAATATTGGCTAAAGAATAGTTATTTAAAATCCCTTTAATAGAATAAATATAGACAACCATCAATACGGTGCAAATAAAAATAAAGATGGGGAGATTGAATTTTAATTGATGGGAATAAACAAGTAGTCTGAGCAGGGATAGGATAAATATTGCTAGCAAGAAGAAATATTTTAAATTGATATGAAGAATCTTTATTCCATTAACGAATATTATGATAAATATTATGTAAAAATAGATAAGATTTTCAAATTTGATCTTCATCAGATCGACTGCATAATTAAAGAGGTAGGCGAAACGAGGAAATTAACTGGCCTTCAAAACTCCAGCAGCCACAATTAGCCATGAGGGTAAATAGGTTACCCTTAGGGTGAATCTGAGTAAGGATGTATCCAAATTAACAATAAAATCATTATTGTCTTTTTCAAATTTTTTTTAAGGGGAGGAATATCTTTTTCCAAGAATATTTTAAATAATCTGCTTCGTATGCTTTGAGTTCTCCGATAATTGCTAAAAATCCTACATATAGGATAAGGCTGAATAGGACCAGGGCACATAAAAAGACAATATTTTTAATTCCCAAAAAGTATTTTACCAGAATGAGAAAACTCGTCATAATTACCGACGATATTGAAATATTTAGTAGTGAACGCCAAGGAATACGCCATCCTAAATAAGACTTGTTCGCTTGGTAGACGAGGAATGGGTAAAGAGAGAAACTGATTTGGGTAGATATGGCCGAAGCCAGGTATCCAAATAAAGGGACGAAAATAAGGTTGAGTGTCAGGTTCAGCGCGGCGCAGATCAAGACAAGAAAAAAGAGTATTCTCGTTTTCTCGAAGAGTTCTAGCGATTTATGGCCTATATTGCCAAACTCAAATACAAAATAACCAACTAAAATAAAGGGAATGACAATATGGCCTTCATGATAATCTTTGCCCAAAAAAAACGCTACGATTTCTCGACTTAATGTACTTACAATTGCAATAAAGGGCAGTGCAACCATTAAAAAGAATCTTGTCAAGGAAGATATAATTTCTTGGATTTTATCTCTGTTTCCTTTTTCCCAGGCGTTCATGATAAGAGGATGAGCAGCTAACATGATGGGTGTAGAGATGAGGCCGATTCCCATACTCACGAGTGAATAATTTGAAGCATAAATCCCCACCTGTTTGGTTCCTTTGAATGTTCCTAAAACAAATTTATCAGAGAGGGTGAGAATTTCTTTACTTAAAACGAATCCGATAAGCGGTAATCCGTAGCCAGAAAATTTTATAAAGAAGCCCTTTAGATCGGAATTGAAACCTCTTCCCAATTTTAGCCAAAAAGAGAGTATGCCAGTTTCTTTTGAGATTAGGCTATTTAAAATGATATAACTGATAATGCTAGCAATGAGCAACCAAAGGATATCTTTGTGGATAAGGAATACGAAAGCGAGTGAAAGGAAAAGACGAGAAAATGCAAAGAGAAGACGATATTTGGAATTCTTTTTTGATTGAAGGTTAGCTTGAAAAATGGTGTTCAGAGTCTCAAAGAGAAACATACAAATTATTAGAACAATCGCGGGGAAATAAAATCTTTGGTATGAGCCAAGAAAAGATCGGTTTAAGGGAAAGATAAAAAGAGAAATAAGAATAAAAGACACCGCTATTATTCCCAGCATTTGAGCCAGATTTATCAAGAACTCCTTCATTCTCTGTTGCTCGCTGAAGCGAGGAAGAAAACGCAGTATCGATTGTCTTATCCATTCAGATAGCAACGTGGCGAGGATCATAATAGAGGA
>CAYGYP010000068.1:0-7915 GCA_964354115.1 uncultured Candidatus Bathyarchaeia archaeon
TACCTTGCGGTATTGTGCTGAACCGTGCTGGTACTGGCGATAGGGGAGTTGAAGGAGAAATCAGTCAAGTTCGAGTTCAAGGTTTTCAACAAGGAAACAGCGCTATTGCTTGCAACAGGTTACATCGTAGCCGTAGCAGCTGACAAACAAACCGGAAAGGCCACAAACATCCCTGAAGAAATCCTGAAAAAGCTCGGTTCTTTCTGCAAATAGGTTAATTAGGCGAATTCAGACTGTAGATCATCGTGGCCTAGAAAATGCAGTTTGTCCCATGGCGATCCATTGCTAGCTGGCGATGCATTGCATGCGGTGACTGCTGCAAACTCTACAGCGTAGTCTTGAACTTCCACGAGTGGCTCAAAATCGTCAAGACCTACGGGGTTGAACAAACTGTCTCAGGCTTAGACAAGCTGTTCATAAAAAGAAGAGAAGACGGTTCATGCAGCTTCCTTAGCAATTCTTGGAATAAATGCGCGTGTGGAATACAGTACATGAAACCCAAAGCATGTCAGATCTGGCCCTTCAAAATATTGGCAAGGCCTGAATATGGCTATCCGAAAGAAGCGGCATTCTGGCAGGGAGGAAACTGTCTTTTCGTTTATGTTGATCCCATGTGCAATGGCATAAGGTATGGAAATCCGACCTTCGAATTTGCCAACTTCACCTTGAAAGAGTTTGTAGACATTTCTTTGGGGCTTCGCACGAACCAGCAAAGGACCACTGCGTACACTGGCTTAGCCAGACCTTATGTAAGCTTTGGAAGTTTGAGCCGAAACTACTGAAGCCATCGGCAACGTGCAAGCTTCTGATCAAGGTTATAAGCGTGAGGATTTCTAGGGTAAGTTTCAGCTTAACCGTGGTTGAATGTAACCTATGGCGCTGCCGAAACTCGGCCTGTCGATGCTCTATTGTTTAGGTGAGCCTTTTCAGGAAATGATTGACCGCTTAACCAAGGCTGAAGTGGAATACGTTGAGATTGTTGATGATGGTTTTCATGCGTTGAACAAGCGAAGAGTTTCGGTCTTAAGAGATGTTGGGGTTTCTCGCGGCCTAAGGTATTCGGTGCATGCTCCTTTCGCAGATGTGAACATAGCTTCTCCATCAGCGCATATGCTTAAGGCCATGGTGAAAAGGCTTGAACAATCCATCATGCACACTCAGGCTCTGGACGCTTACATGTGGGTTTTTCATCCTGGATCGAAAACCGGAATCAGCTCGTTCTACCCAGGTATGGATTGGCTTCAAAACTTGAAAACTGCACGAGCTCTAGCCAAGATAGCAAGAGAATATGGAGTGAAAATAGCCATAGAAAATGTGCCTGAGCCCTACCCATTCCTGATGAAGAGTGTGGAGGACTTCGAGAGATTCTTTGCGCAGGTTAACGAAGATATTGGTATGGTTTTGGATGTTGGGCACTCAAACGTCAACGGTCAAACGGAGCATTTCCTCAACACGTTTGCGGATAGAATCGTGCATTTGCATCTGAGCGACAATGACGGGAAAGGTGACCAGCATCTAGGCATCGGTTATGGCACGGTTGATTGGAACAGTATCGCAAGTCTGTTGAAGAAATTATCCTACAACGGGACACTGGTCATCGAGTCTGTGGAGCGCGTTGAAGAAAGCCTGCAGAGGCTGAAGCAGCTGTTCGCTTAAGCTTGTGTAAATGGAATCTCTATTTTCAAGAAATCTTCCGCTACTTGCGTTTTCCTGAAAATTCTCTTCGCCTGCCTTAACAGTATGCTTGCATCATCATATCTTGCACTGATGTGCGTAAGAATCAGCTGCCTTGCCTTGGCTTCTTTTGCATCCTTAGCAGCTTGGCTGGGGGTCGAATGACCATCTTCCTTCGCCCTTTCAGCCAAGTCATCGTCCAAAGTCGTATCATGAATAAGTAGATCCGCGCCAGCAGCAAGTTTCACAAAGTTTCTGAAAGGTCTTGTGTCTCCTGTGTAGACGATCTTTCTTCCCTTCCTAGCTGGGCCAACGACCTCATTGGGTTTCACGATTCTTCCACTACGAAGCTTAACCTCACGTCCCTGTTGAAGTTTTGACCATAATGGCCCTTCAGGGATTTTCAAGGCTTTTGCCTTCTGAGGATAGAATCTTCCAGGTCTGGGCTTCTCCACAAAGGCATATGCCAAGCTTGGAATCACATGATTTGCCCATGCTGCCTCGATGGCGTATTCTCCTTCTTCGCAAACAGTGCCTGCTTCGCTTATCTCGTGAATTTCAACCTGAAAGGTCAGGGCAAACTGTACCGTTTCCTTGATGCATACCAAGAATTGTCTTATGCCAAGCGGGCCGTAGATGTCAAGTTTTCTTTCTCGATCAAGCAGAGCCATGGTTTGCAGTAGTCCTGGCAAGCCTAGAATGTGGTCGCCGTGCATGTGTGTCACGAAGATTTTCATTTTTCGGTGAAAGCCGCCTCCGGCTCTTATCATCTGTCTTTGTACGCCTTCGCCGCAGTCGAACATTATCTGCTCGCCCTTGCGTTGAATCAGGATGGCTGGCAGGCTTCTGCTGGTTGTTGGGACGCTTCCTCCAGTGCCTAGGAAAATCACGTGCAGGCTCATGGCTTACCCCTTTTCGAACACCACTATTTCTCTTGTTAAACTCCTATGAACATATACAAAATGAGACTCTAGATGTTTATAGCCTAGCGCCGTGCCTATCTGTCCGATTCTCAACGTTTTTGGCGACGCCATGCAGATCCGCCTACCTTTGCTCAGCAATTCATCAATAGCGGTCAAGAACTCCTCGACTATCTGCTTTGTGGTTCGATTCAGAGTGGTTGAAGATATTCCATAAGGTGGATCAGTTGCTACACAATCAATCTTTGTTAATGGCGGGCTTCTCATATCAGAAACGATGATGCCCTCTGGCTTGATTTTGAAATGGGTCAAGTTCCGCATGGTTCCACGTGCCATACGCCTTTGGATGTCTAGGCCCAAGATGCGGCAGCCGATGAGGGAAGCTTCGATAAGCATGCTTCCAGTTCCGCAGAAAGGGTCAAGGACAAGGTCTTCAGCTCGGGGCTTAGCTAGGTTTACCATACACCTTGCAAGCTTCGCCTGCATAGCTGCTGGATGAAAGAACGGCTTTCTTCTTGGTCGTCTCTCAACGAAAGGTTTTGCAGGAATATCGGCAAGCTTCACTCCAAAAACAAACTCGTCATTTGTCAGAATCCCGAAGAATGCTCTATCTGGGTTTTTCAGGTTAACCCTTGCTCTGGTGTTCCTGTTTAGTATGAGTTTGCCCAGTGTTCTTTCAAGCGTCATGCAATCGGTTTTCGGGGCATAGTTTCTCACGCGTTTCACGCGAACTGCGAAGCTTTCTTTTTCCACTGAGACTTCATCTAAGCTTGCGGCCGTCATGCTTCTGATTATCGTGCTTGTTTCTGCTTCGCATTTGAAAAGTTCCAAGCAGCAAAGCCTAGTGAAGGCCGCTCTGCGCTTCACGGCTTCCACGCAGCTTAACGTGGCTTCAAGCCTGATGACCTGGTCAAGTTTCTCCAGAACTTCATAGGCAAAGCCTTCAGCTTCAAGTATTGCCTTCAGCTCAGCGGCAGGAAGATTCTCGTGTTCGCCTGAGAGTACGAAGAAGAGCTTTGCCAAGTTAATGTTCCTTCAGCTGAGCAGCTCTTTGGCTATCAGAGGTGCTAGAGAAACTTTGCTGGCATGGTCTGGCACGCTGTCGGTGCCGACAATTTCTGCTACTCCTGAGTCGAGTATGCGCCTTTCAGCATCTCCGATTAAGAGTGGGTGAACGCAGGAAGCATAAATCGTCTTCGTTCCGAGTTCCTTCAGGATCTTGGCAGCAGCTATGATCGTTCCACCCGTACTGATTATGTCGTCGAAGATTATGACGGTCTTGCCCCTAACGTCAAGTGATCTTTTTTCCATGCTGACTTGTCCCGTGTAGCGGTCTCTCTGCTTTTCCATGTATCCGCATTCGCCTTTCAGCACCTGTTGAGCTTGTTCGGCAATGTGTATTGCGCCTTCGTCTGGAGCGAGTGCGAAGGCCCTTTGGATGCCTCTGTGCCTGAAATATTCGGCCAGCATGGGTATTGCAGAGATGTTCTTGGTTGGAAATGGAAAATTGTTCAGAGCTTTTTCCTGATGCACGTTGACTGTAATCAGACTGTCGATGCCGGCGACTTTAAGCATGTTCGCGATTGTTTCGATGCTTAGGGCTTCGCCTTGCAGGAAGATTTTGTCTTGGCGTGCGTAAGCTAAGTATGGCACAACGGCTTTCACTTTTTCTGCTCCGTTTCTTCTTGCTGCGTCTGCCATCAACGCCAGCTGGATGAGTTTTTGGTCCTGCGGCGGGCTCGTCGTTTGAACGATGACTGCTTCTTCGTTTCGCACGTCGGCTTCTAACCTTATGTAGGATTCACCGTCGGGAAAGCTCTTGAAGGCCACTGGCACTTTTTGTGCGTTCAGAAGCTGGGCTATCTTTTCCCCTAGCTGCTTGGATGCTGGTCCGAGAATTATTTTCATCTTCTCGCCGAATCTAGATGCGGTTTGCTCGTCTTTTAGACTTTTCCGGGTGTCTTGTGCTGTTCGATCAGTTCTTTTGCTCTGTCCATTCGAATTTTTCGTTCCTGAACCATCTTCTCGGCGACCACATCGATCAATTCGCCTGTTGCGCCTGCTCCCACGGCTATGTTTCTCGCGTGAAGTGACATGTGTCCCCGCTGGATGCCTTCATTTGCCAAAGCTCTTAGTGCGCCGAGGTTCTGAGCTAAACCGACGGCAGCTAGGACCTCGCCAAACTCGTTGGCAGTTTTCACGCCTAGAATTTTCACGGCGATTTTTGCTATGGGATGAGTTCGCACGGCTCCGCCAATAAGGCCTACAGCCATCGGCAATTCAATTGAGCCTACTAGGTCGCCTTTTTGGTTTTTCTCCCAAGTGGAAAGGGGAGCGTACCGGCCGTTTCTCGCCGCGTAAGCATGCGCTCCAGCTTCGATTGCGCGGTGATCGTTGCAAGTTGCCAGTACAACCGCTATTATGCCGTTCAGAATGCCCTTATTGTGCGTAGCTGCACGGTAGGGGTCTGCAGCTGCGAATGCGTAGGCGTTTACTATGCCGTCTACGATTTCTTCGCCTCCTACCGACTCTTTCGGCACGTTGCACCATGCTCTCGCCAGGCGGTGCACTGCCAAGTTGGAAATTATGCGCAGGCACGCTTTTCCCTCTGCTATGCGTTCGGTCATCGGAGCCACGGCTTCAGCCATCGTATCTACAGCGTTAGAACCCATGGCATCACGGCAGTCGACGAGCAACTCTGCGATGAGCATCTGCCCCTTTATCGTGTCGATTACCTTTGCTTGCAGGTCCTTGGCTCCGCCGCCGGCTGAAACGAGTACAGGATCCTGTTCATTCGCTTTTTTCAATATCTCTTCTTTTGCTTGGATTAGCCGCATCTTTGCAGCGTAAGGGTCTTTGACACCTACTACTTGTATCTGGCCTATCATGATCGGAGGCGTGCTGCTGGCGTGAAAGCCTCCGCCGTCTCTCACCATTTTCGCTGCGTAGCTTGCGGCAGCCACGACTGAGGGCTCTTCGATGGCCATGGGAATCAAGTAGTCCTTGTCGTTTATGAGAAAGTTCACCCCTATGCCTAGTGGTAGTGGGAATGCTCCGACAACGTTTTCTATCATGCGGTCTGCTAAGTCTAGGGGCAAGGATCCTGTGTTCCGAAGCTCGGCTACCTCTTCTTCCGTCAAGCCTGCAAATTCTTTGACGAGCCTCAAACGCTTTTCTGGGCCAAGTTTATAGAAACCCGAGATCAAGGATGATCTTCGCAATTTCATCACGGCTTTAAATGTTCTTTGTCTAAAGGACGACAATACTTTCAGTGTTTGCCTTTTAAGCTTTGATGAATTCAAGTTTCGCAATATTGTTGATGAATCAAGCGCGTATGGGCTTCGTTGCTTGATTCGAGAAAGTGTTTGTCACAATCCATATTTCGGGCGCATTAATCCGGTGAAATTCACTATCTCTTGGGAAGTGCAGTGGCAGAGATTCCCAGGTGTCTGTTGATCTCTTTGGCGAATGTTTCAGCATGGCCGACCCTGAAATTGTCTGTGATCACAAGCTTCGGTTTTGAACGGCGCACGTAGTCCATCAGTCCGTCAAAGTCGGAATGGTCACTTAGGGCCACAACGTATTCTTTATCCGCTTTTTGACGACTTGGGGAAGCAAATTCCCAGCCGCTTACGAAAATGCGAAAATCTCCTAATCCTACCGTGCCTCCAGTGTTCATGTGGTAGAAGGCCACGCATGGTGAGCCGCTTTGTAGCAGTTCTTTTGCCTCGTCTTCTTCAGAGAGCATCAAGCGTCCTGTGCGCATGCCGTGTTTTTCGCATACTTTGGAGACGTGGAAGACTTTTTCAGATGCGATAAAGGGTGCTTGCACGCCTGCTGTGCGCAAGATCTGCATGACCTCTTGAAGCTTTCCGTGATAGCCGAAGACGTACACTGTGCCCTGTCCTAATCCTTTCTCGACGAGTGAGACGAGTAAGTCCTTTACATCAGCTCCAAAAGAGCGTCTGCAAGATGGGCTTCCGTAGGTGGCTTCCATAATAAGAACATCTGCTTCCAAGACTGGAGTGTCGTCGATTCTGAAGTCTCCGGTGTATGCGATCCGCTTTCCCTCGGCATCCTCAACGAGTACTTGGGCTGCGCCCAGAATGTGGTCAGCTTTGAGGAATGTTAGCTTTTCCTCTTCGTGCAGAAGCGTTTTGCCGTAATCGAGTGTTTCCACGTACCCGCCCATGAGGAAGAGTGGTCCTTTTAAGACGTCGATCAGATCCTTTGTTGCGGCTGTCATCAGCACTTTTTCGCAGTTTCTCAGGCTCTGTTGCAGGCCCATCATGTGGTCGGCGTGAGCGTGAGTGACCACTCTTATGGGTCTGGTCTCGTCAAAAGAGTCGCATGCAGTGTTTTCTCCGAGTTGAATAGCGCCCCGATAGGTCACTGACGCCTTCAACGACAAAGCAGGCACCATCATGCTGTTATGGAAGTAAGCCAGTCTATGAGTTCGCGTGGGTTCTCGCATTCAATTTTGACTTTTATCGGTCCTAGAGGAGACTCAGCCACTTCCTTCGCAAATGAGACGTGCCCCGCATAGGCGACCTGTTTGTTCAGGCAGAAGCTTATGGATTTTTTGTCCAAGCCCTCAAGAAGCACTGCCTTGGCTGCAGCACGGATGCGTTCTCTGCGTAGCAGATTGTACAGCTTGGTCAGCGGTTCTTTTCCATAGGCTTCTGCGACTAGAATGCTTCCTTTCCTCAGTGGCTTTGCTACCGTAGGGATGTTGCCGAAGATGTTTTCGATGGCTTTCTTGACTTTTTCTTCGGACTCAGTTGGGTTGACCTCAGCATCTATGTGAACGCTTATCTCATCCATCTCCTCTCAACCTCTCTTAAGACTTCCCTTGCCTCGTCTTTCGCTGTTCTCAGCATGCCCTCGTTCACTATGATATACTCAGCCATGGCTATAGCATTTCCTAGTCCAACGCCGAGTTCTCTCAAGTCTCGTTCATGGAAAATTGCCCAACTCTTTGGGTCATCGCTTCTGTCGCGATTGTACAGGCGTCTAAACCTGGTTTGTGGGGAAGAGTGAACTGCTACCAATGTGAGCTTGCCAAAGTGATTCTTGAACTCTTCAACTTCGCTGAGGCTTCTTATCCCGTCCACGATGATTTTTGTTTTCGAGGTTTTCTCTATCTTTGGGATGCATCTTTTTGCAATGGTGGCTTCTCCTTCAAGTCGTCTTAACTCAAGCATTATTTTGCCAATGCTCTCGGGGGTGGGCGCCATTTTTCGTCTGTTGGCTTCTTCCCGGACTTCATCACCCATCGCGACAACATCATAACCACTCCGCCTTGCGACATCCACCAATAG
>CAYGYP010000069.1:0-7877 GCA_964354115.1 uncultured Candidatus Bathyarchaeia archaeon
GCTTGAAGTCTGCACTGTGGTTAATGAACCTACGAACAAGTTCACGAAGCTAGGTAACTATGTTTACGGTATAATCTCGTTCCACGATGGCAAGGTTCGTGTTCCAGGAAGACTAACTGACCGAATGATAAAAGGCAATGAGAAAATTGATTTTTCGGCTCTTGAAGGAAGAACCGTCGCGCCAAGGTTCAGAAGACGCTATTCGGTGGACAAAAACGACATCATCCCTACAATTTCCTTGACGTTTACGTTCACCGACGAGTATTATCCGCATCAAGGCTACGGCATCGTCAAACCCAACAAAGAGTACGATATCCCTGGCATAGTAGGTTACGGTTTCTACTCTTCGAGATTCAGGATAAAAGAAGGAAACATGGAGCGTGCAATCCCGTTCGTTGATGAAGACGCCATAACCGCCGCAGTTGAAGCTGGAAAACTGGCATTGATCCACTCTGGAGTTGACAGCTCGCTAGTAGGGAAGATTTACGTGGGTTCGGAATCCAACCCATATGCCGTTAAGCCCATAGCCTCAAAAGTGGCTCAAGTTCTAAGACTCGGCGAGGAAGACGAAGACGACGTGCAGGGAGTTGATGCCGTAGACACGGAATTCGCCTGCAAGGCGGCCACGAGCATGTTCAAAGACGCGGCCTCACTTGTCAACTATCCAAGATCAAACATTCAAAACACCATGGTTATTGGCACAGACAACTCTCAAGCAGCTCCACGAGACTGTCCAGGCGGAGAGCTTGATCTGTTCGTTGGATATGGAGCGGCTGCTTACATCTTCGGAAAGCATGACGTGATCGCGGAAATTGAAGGGTGGTACTCGTGCACATCCGATACGCCTGACTTTTGGCGAAGAGACGGCGAACCACATCCCATGCACGGCGGAAGATTCACTGGTGACCCAGCGTACTTTAAACATGTTAGAAAAGCAGCGAAGAAGCTGATGGAACGCCTCAGGTTGCAGGCTGGGGACGTCGACTACTTTGTGGCACATCAGCCTAACCCTCAGTTTCCAGTGAGAGTTGCGAAGGAGCTCGGATTCAAAGAGGAGCAGTATTTGCCTTCGCTTCAGGTTGTTAAGTTTGGCAACACATACTCAGGCGCCTCTCTTGTAGGTTTGGCAGCCGTCTTGGACATCGCAGAGCCAGATGAACGCGTCTTGGTTGCCAGTTATGGTTCGGGAGCGGGAAGCGACGCTTATTCGCTTGTCACAACGAGTCAAGTCTTGGACAAAAGGCCGCGTCAGAAACTAACAGTTAAATATCAAGCTGGAAATCCCTTCTTAGAATACGTTGACTACACAACCTACAGGCGGTTAAAACTTGGAATGTGAAAGTTCATTTGAATATGAGGAGAAATGACAAAATGACGAAACAACAACAATCATCTTTAGTTTCTCAAGTATTGAAGGTTTTGTACGCACCTCACAAGGCATTCAAGGAAATAATTGAAAGCCCAAAGTTC
Source organism: uncultured Candidatus Bathyarchaeia archaeon (assembly GCA_964354115.1). Taxonomy (GTDB): domain Archaea; phylum Thermoproteota; class Bathyarchaeia; order Bathyarchaeales; family Bathycorpusculaceae; genus DASPTR01. Next base: position 1,471 of record CAYGYP010000069.1, read on the forward strand.
ATGGGGCCAATTCTGATATTGATTCTCTTCATTGCAGCAAACATAGGACTTTCTTATGCTCTGATGTCTAAAACCTACGTTGAAGGGACCTTGCCACAGACTGGAGAACTGGACGTATGGACAGAAAACGCGTCCTTGTGGAGTTCAACCTCAGGAGCAAGCATCACGGAGAACTTCAACGATTACATGAACGGCACGTATTATGGAAACAGAAGCATCTCGTTCTCAATGCTTAACAGTCGTCAAGTCTCCATGGAACTATTCAACATAGGACCCATAAACTGCTCCGGACCCGATGATTACAAGAATGTATCTCTGAGAATAAAGCTGGTTAGTCCGTCAGTTAGACCTGAAAGTGCGTCTATTTACCTGTTCTCGCAAGGGCCATTAAGCTACTTCTCTTACAATTTGACGGACACTTTTTCGAATAGCGCAAACACGGTCTGGAATAACCTAACGCTTCCCCTAGCGAATGATCAGTGGGCAAGTAACAATGGTCCAAGTTGGGGCACCATCACTGGTCTCGAACTGGATTTCGCCTGGCCTGAAAACTCCAATATCACTGTGCTTGTTGACGCTCTGTTCTTCCGAGGCGTTTTCACAACCCCGCTCGACACTGCAGCTTTAAGCTACGTGATGAATTACTCTGTAATCAGCCTCATGCAATTTGCTGTTGAATGGCTCTTTCTAGCCGGCATAATCTACGTAATGATCAGAGCGTTTGGAACCAAGACAACATGGAGGCCTGTTCTCATCGTCGTTGGGTTTGCTCTCATCGTCCTGTTCGTGCAGACCGTGATAAACGCAATTGCCATTGCGACCCTGCCAAAGCTGTATTATCCACTCGAATTCATCGGTGGAGTCCAAGCAGAAAGGGACATAGCGGTCAATATGATATATGATGCAACAACGCTTGTTTCTGTCGTCAGCGGTTACCTTCGGATCATAGTATTCGTCTGGACTATTGCGCTTTGTGGTGTTGGCACGCGCCTGTTGACTGAATTTTCATGGGTCAAGAGCTTTCTGATTAGTGCAGTAGCCTTCTTCGCGACTACAACGTTGATGAGCTTCATAATCGGAATCTGAACGGGGCTTCGAAATACATAGGAAGATTTGGGAGTCGAAGCATGTTCCGCCCAAGCAGACCCTTCATCCAATCGTCACCCGTGAAAGAGAACCAGGAACTGGAAGTCGTTATTGACGACATCGGGAGCAGAGGAGACGGAATAGCGAAAATGCAGAGTTTTCTGATTTTTGTGCCAAGAAGCAAAATAGGAGAACGCGTAAGAGTGAGAATCGTTTCACTAACCGGAAAATTCGCGGTCGCAGAGAGAATGACTCAGGTGGAAGGACAGAATTGAAGATCAAAGATCTGCGTAACGGAATGAAACGCATCACCATAGAAGCTAAGGTCATGGAAAAGTCTGACACCCGCGAGGTCACGTCAAGGTTTAAAGATGAAACCTACAAAGTAGCCTATGCGGTCATAGCTGATGATACTGGCACGATAAAGCTGACTTTATGGAATGAGCAAATAGACCAAGTAAACATTGATGACGTAGTCAAAGTGGAAAATGGCTACGTAACGAGTTTCAAAGGCGAAATACAGCTAAACATAGGAAAATATGGAAAGCTGACCGTGGGATAAGCCGAAGAACAGAACACCGTGTGAAGCTTTCACAAGCATTCTAAGCAGCATGAGATTGCCCATTTCTCCAAAAAATCCGGTAGCCGTCTCTACTTTTGGCGCTGATAATGTTCGGGCGAAAACAAAAAGGGGATGAATAAAGAGAGCCTTACTATTCAGCTCTTTTGCTTTGCAGTCTCGTTTTGGTGTTTATTCTAGACCTGTTCGAGCAGAGTTGTGAAAGTGTCGTGATGATCTTCTTCGTCTTTCAGTATCTCCATGAAAATGAAGGCGGTCGTCTCGTCGCCCTCCTTGCGAGCTAGCTCGATTATTCCCTTGTACATGTCCATGGCCTTTTTCTCATCCTTCACGTCTTGCGCTATCATTTCTTTCAAGGTCTTGCCGACGCTAATAGGGTCTGGCTTCGTTGTAGGTATTCCGCCTAGATAAAAGAGTCTCTCAGCAATCGTCTCAGCATGTTTCATTTCTTGCCTGGCTATGCTTTCAAACGCATCTTTCGTTGCATAACCCTTGACGCCTATCCATTGAACGTGCTGCCACATGTACTGCACTATAACCTGCATCTCTCTAGCAATTGCGCCGTTAAGCATATCCAGCAATTTCTTGGAAGCCATATCTTTTCACCTTGATTCAAATATGTTGTGAGGTTTGTTTTTCTTGTTATATTAAACTTGTCATAGTCCCGAAAAGCAATTGACATTATATCAATAGGGGTTGCGAGAAAGAGACTATCATGTGGGTTGCTATTGCGACTCGGCGCAAACATATCCTTTTTCTTTCAGTTCTAGCGGGCACCCGCCACCGCAGATCTGCAGCTGCGGGCAATCCTTGCATTTCGGTTCGGCGTACTCTCTTTTCCGTATGCTCACTGCCAACGGATGATTCCAGATCTTGTTCCAGCCATCTTTCAGGACGTTGCCGAGACTCTCAAAATAGCTTTGGCATGGATAGACGTCACCATTTGGGCCCACACACATGTTGACCATAGCGGCTGTGCAGGATTTGATGCCTAGGCCTAGGCTGACGGGGTCGAATTGACAATACTGTGTTGGAGTGTACCAGAGAAACTTAATTCCAAGCTGATGGGCTTTGTCTCTGATTCTGGGTAACAGATCCTTCAGCATTTCAATGGGCAGAGCGAATTCTCCGCTGACGCCTGCGGCTTTTCCTGAATATATGAGGCTGTTGCAGCCGAACGCGGCCACTCCGAGCCCTTTTATGAAATCAACTGTTTCGGCGAAGTCTGATGCGTTATACTTGCTCAACGTGGAGTTGGTTGTGACATAAATCTTCGTTAAAGCTGCATTCTTGATGCCTTCAACTGTTTCTTTCCAGCTTCCCTTTGCTCCTGTCATCTTGTCATGGATTTCGGGTCTGTGGGATTCAAGTGTCACTTGCACAAAGTCCAGTCCAACCTTCTCAAGAGTTCTGGTGTATTCTTTGTCTTTCAGTTTTCTCCCGTTTGTGATGAGGCCTGTTACCATTCCCCTGTCCTGCGTGTACTGCAAGAGTTCAGGGAGGTCAGCGCGAAGTGTAGGTTCGCCTCCTGTGAAAGTTAATATGAAAATGCCGATCTCACGTAGCCTGTCTATGACTGCCTTCCATTGTTCTGTGCTCAGTTCTTCGGTTTCGTGAGAGCCTCCGGCGTAGCAGTGAACGCAGTTGTTTTGACATCTGAAGGTTAAAGCCATGTCCATGCGGAGAGGCGCGGAATATTGCTGAGTGAAGGGTTCAACGCTCTTGACATCAAGAAAGGAGATGGGGCAGACTTTTTCTGTCTGTGATAAGGTGCTGATAGTGTAGATTAGTTTTTCGTGTTCTTTTTTGGCGGTTTTTGGGTTCACTCGAAACATTCCTCTGATCTTCTTTACGGCAGCATCATTGGACAATCCCTGCATGAAAAAGTATGCGTGTGCTGATGCTGTCTCGTTTAGATAAAGAACCGTGTTGGCGTTGATAACGAGAAGGCCCGTACCATCAGGCTCAACGCGAAGCTGAAGCGCCAATCTGGCAAACTTGCCTCTCCCTCTGTAAGTGAAGCGCCCACGCGGTATTTCGGGCATCAGCAAAATTCGCCGTAGGAAACTCAGCTAGCCCACTCCCCCGCCGGCACAAGCACATGCACACGAAACACAAGCGCAAGCACAAGCACATGCATGGCACGCGCACACACAAGTGGCGTTGTGATGTGCAGGCTGATTTGAAGCCTTAGATGCTGGCATTGGAACGATTGAATTGGCGAATTTTTCAAGGTTAACTACGATGCCATTTGCAGTTCCCGTAACCGCCGCCGCCATGTTGTTTGCGAATTCTGAGCCTGGAATTGTCGGCGGTTTCGCTGACTGCGCTGGCGCTTCAATGTTTGGCCTGTAGGTTGGGTTAGGATAATAATGTCTATAGCCATACCAGTACCACAGCCACGTTGGGCTTGGCATGAAGATCCTGTCTTGGAAAACGGTCTGCGTGCGTGATTGGACATTTGGATCAAGCAGCAACCATAGCAGCTGTTCGTCATAAGCTTTGGAGGCGATGTCCGGCGTGCCTGCTTGCTCAACCTGTTGCCACGCTTTGGCCACGACACCTTTGTAGTATTCCACTGTGTCGCGTCTGCAGTAGCCACGCATCCTCTCCTCAACATTTTCCCTGAGCGCCATCACGGCATGCGCCAATTTTGCTTCGTCAAGGGTTCCATCTCCTCTGATGCTGTTCACAAAGTCAATTTCGTAGTATCTGAGAGGCGTGTCTCTTGTGCTGTTCTTGTCCTGGAACTCTGGCATGATTCTCAGCCTGATCGAAGGCTTTGTGTCTTCAACCCACGCAGCTCTTTTCTTGAGAAGGCTGTACAGGATCTCGGTGACTATCTGAGTCGGTTTCATGTCAAGCAGGTAAGAGGCTTCTACCGCTGTCAAGCCATGTCTGATCCCGAGAGTCTCCATGCTTAGCCTAGGCGAGAGGTATTGTTTCTTGCTAGCCCCAACGGCAAAGATGACTATCACAAAAGCAACAACTCCAAAAAAGAAGAATGGAACTAGGTAAGATACGAAAAATGAAGGGTTTGCGCTCTCGGGCGGAGGGTTAATGTCATGACTCTGCACGTATTCCTCCGGAAAAGAGACGCCAACAGAATACTGCTCATTTGGCGACAGGTTTTGCGTCTCCCAATATACGCCTAGACGATCCTCTTCCACGTTGGTGCTAGTCCAATTACGTGACGTGCCTACCATGCTCTCCGTAACGTTAGGAGGCAGCAGGATCAAAATGCGAAGATCCAGTACGTCCGCTGCGTACCATGTGGAATTAAACTGCATGCCGACACGGCCTGGTGTGTCGTCATATATCATGTGAGCAGCGTTCGTCATGAGTGTGAACCAAACGGTTTGTCCGGCCCTCAGAGGTGTATTCAGTGTCACTTTGACTTTGTAGTCCGTTCCTTCTCTTGCATCTGCTGCTGATAGAGTGTTGCCATACTGGTCTGCGGCAGGTCCTATTGTATAATAGCTGTTAGGTTGGCCGATGGTCACAAAATGTATGTCGTCTCCCGAATCGAGCGATAGGGTTATGTTGTAGAATAGGTCGATTGATCCATCTTGGTTTATCCATATTTTCACCCATTCTCTGTCTAGGTGAAATGTGCCGCTCCATGCAACTGCGGAGCCCGACAGCACAGCAACCAAGACTGTTGCGGCCAACGCGACAAGCAGAAGATGCGCTTTTACCATTTCGGTTCCTCGGAAACCTCAAATGTGTGTCCGCAATATGAGCATGTGGCGTAGGGCACTCCCGATACGATCTTTATCTGTTTGGCATCGACAGAAGCGCCGCAGTTTGGGCATTTGAGCGCAACTGCTTTCATGTCCCCAGAGACTTCAAGCCTCTGAGTCATCGTCGACGGCTTTGCTGCAGTCAGATAGATTACTGCAAAACCGACAACAAAAAACATGGCGGCAACGACTAGCCCCGTTGGCCAATAGTTTGTTGCCAGAGCAAATATGATACCGAAGAAGAACAGAATGGCGGCCACGATTGCGCCCAAGATTGTTTTTAGAGCCACGAATACGGTTGATACCAATTCAACTAATTTAGTCTTGCTCTGATAAATCGCGGCGATGATGCTTGCGAAGACCTAGTCAGAGCTATGATTAAATAAAGCATTCACATAGAAGTCTCGAAACACACTGATTGGGCATAAGACCACAAATCTGAAATTAGCTTGTGATACGTTGGGTTTTGACTATCCTAGAAATCTGCATTTCAAATGCGAAAGATGCGCCATATGCTGTGGCGACACTGAAAAAAAGATCAGGAAAATTCTCCTCATGAAACTGGAGGCCGACCGCATATCGAAGAAGACCGTGAAAAACATTGCTGCGTTTGCAGACGAGATAGAAGGATACGAACCCTACGTCTACGAAATGAAGAAGGCCAAGAATGGGAAATGCATATTCCTTGAAGGTAGCGTCTGCAGCATTTACAGTATGAGACCATTGATCTGCAGGTTCTACCCTTTCGAGCTTAAAGCCGCTGGAAACAACAGGTACGTTTTTGATTACACCGACGAGTGTCCATGCATCGATCATGGACCTGAATTGAAGAGGACCTATTTCGATAGGCTTTTTAGGAAATCAAAAGAATCGATGAAGAATGCGTAATCCTGAACGGGCAGAACTGCTATTTCCTAGTAGAACGATGAGTTGTGATCTAGTACCTCAACTTTGATATTGCAACAGTAAATGCTTTATGCGTTCCACCCTGAATAGGA
>CAYGYP010000070.1:0-7864 GCA_964354115.1 uncultured Candidatus Bathyarchaeia archaeon
CTCTAACCGAAACATCGCTTGCCTCATCATACAACAGTGGAATCCTGTTGGCAAAGCGGTAGATCAGAAAGCTTCCCCTTTTCGGTATTTCTCCGCCGTAGGCGATTCCCACTTCGATGATGAAGGGGTGGCCACCATACGTCGCCGGTTTGCGCTGATGAACCGCGATAACCTCGGGCTTCAGCTCCTTCTGTATTCCAGCCTTTAGCAGATCTTCACCCAACGGTGAGAGGCAGCTTGCGTCAGGCGGCAAGAAATCCTTAAACTTCTTAAGCATGTGCATTAGCCTGACGATCTCTTCATGCGACAGCTTTCTGGGATTTCTAGACGGGCTTATTTGGCTGGACTCCAGAAACTTCTGCGCGGTAATCTCTCCGACCCTGTGGAAATGATTCCTCAAGAACTCAAGCATGTTGTTGTACGGTGTTACTTGTATTAGACGTTGGAGAAGCTCCACGTCCACACCGTACGGGTGGGGCAGGGTTTCCTTCGGCGGCTTAGGCATTTCCTTCGTGACTCTTGTGAACTTGTACAACCTGCCCTTAGGATCCACAAAGGTCAAGTTCGCGTACGGGTTTACCATGGCCGTCTGCTTAAAGTAATCCAGAATCTTGGGCATGGCTCGCAGATAGTCACCTTCCAAGCTGAACTCAACCAGAGTTCCACGCCACTGCTCCTTGTTTATGAGCACCTTCCTATCCACGATTATCGGGCGATTCTTCTGGATGTCAATCATCAACTTATACGAGTAAATCTTGGCTACCCCGGTGCTCGACGTTATAGTAGCAGGCTGATGCGTAGTAATCTGACCGTACAAAATCGCCATTTTCCCGCCAAGGCCGAATGTTCCCCTCTGCTGCTTCAGCTTATACTTTGAGCCAAAAAGCACTTGGCCGAAGGCTGAAGGTATATGCCGGGGCTGAATGCCTATGCCGTTATCCTCAACTCTCAACTTGTAAATCTGAGTCTCAGGGCCAGCTTCGCCCTCATACGAAAGCCTAACGTAAACGTCCGGCGGAATCTTCAGGCTCTCAGCAGCATCCAAAGAATTCTCGACAAGCTCTCTGATGGCCGCAAAGATCGCTCTGGAAGGATTCGTGAAACCAGCTATGTCTCGGTTCCTATAGAAAAAGTCAGCTGCGGAAATTTCTTCAAACGTCGTTTGAGCCAGCTAAGCCTCCCCCAACACACTTCAACCATAAATCGCTCTTACGATATGCTCTGCCCATTCTTTAACTTAACGACATCTCTCTAACAAAGAATACCTATCTTCGGTAAGGAAATGGCAGTAATTCCTTAACTGTTTTTGTTTCAACAGTCTCAAAAAGAGCTTTGCCGTCTTCGGCTTTTGCCATGACAATTCTAATTTTGGAGTTTTCGGCAAAGTCGCGAATATACTGTAAACATGCCCCGCATGGTTTCGGTTCGTTTGGGCTTTTTGAGTCCATGACGATGGCGATTTCTCTGATTTTTCTGTTGCCATGTAGAACGGCGTGATTGATAGCGTTTCTTTCGGCGCAGGTGCCTAGTCCAGAAATCCAGCTTTCGACGTTGCAGCCTTCGTAGATTTCGCCATCTTTAGCGAGTACGGCAGAGCCTACTTTGAACCCCCAAAGGACGAAGGCATTATTCATGCCTTTTAAGGCTATTTCTAATAGTTTCGTTTGGCCCTCACCTAGTTTTGTCAATATTATCCCTTGCTGCTTTATTTTCTGATCGTGCGTACATAGTAGTATTCTCCTATTTGTTTCTGAAGCTTATCAAGCTTGGAGTCTTCCTTGTTTACTCTCGGCCTCTTTGTGGCTGGGTCTCTTCTGAAAGTGACCTCCATCTCCTTCAGAAAAGCGTTCATCCCCTTCCTCAGAGTCGTAGGCGGATGTGCCGTGCCCTTTTTTCCGGGCTCTCCAGAGAAAATCATCAGATGGTCGGCTATGAAGTCCTGCGCCACAACGTCATGTTCGACGACGAAGGCTGTGACGTGATGGTTCTCAACGACCCTTCTAATGGTTCGAGCCATGTTCAAGCGTTCTTCAACGTCCAAATATGCGCTGGGCTCGTCCAAGAGAAACAGTTCAGCCTCGCGGGATAGGCATGCGGCGATTGCGACTTTCTGCAGTTCACCGCCGCTGAGTTCTGCCACATTCCTATCCAGAAGCTGATCCATTTTTAGGGGCTGAAGAATTTCAGTTTTATACCAGCCTGAAGAGAAGCTCTCCTTGGCAATGCTCATGAGAAGCATCTGAACCGTGCCCTCATATTCAGCCGAAATGTACTGGGGTTTGTAGCCCACTTTGAGCTTGTCAAACTTTCCGCCGCCATCGGGTTCTTCAAGGCCCGCTAAAATCTTCACGAAAGTAGTTTTGCCTATGCCGTTTGCTCCGAGGATGCCTATGATTTCTCCTCTCTTGATTTCTCCGTCAGCAGCAACAAGCTTGAATTCCTTAAACGCTTTCTCTATTTGCGGCCATTGCAGCAGTATTTCGCCGCCGCTAACGGTTGCCGCAGGGGGCTTCTCATGAAATACTATCGCCTCCTTTCTGAACCTGACGTTCTCATCGGGGATGTAGCCCTGCAAGTAGATGTTTATGCCCGTTCTGACTCCATGAACGTTTGAAACGACACCGTAAACGCCTGGTTCTCCATAGAAGATGCAGATCTGGTCAGACAAGTAATCTACTATTGCAAGGTCATGCTCCGCGGCGATGATCGTTTTTTGATCATTCTTGAGGCTTCTTATCACCTTCGCTGCTTGAAGCCTCTGCTTCACGTCCAAGTAGCTTGACGGCTCGTCGAAAAGGTAGACGTCCGCCTCTCGACATATCGTCGCAGCTATAGCGACTCGTTGAAGTTCGCCTCCGCTTAGCACGTCGAGCGGCCGCTTCCACAACTGTTTAAGCTCGAGCCTAGCCGCAATCTCTTCAAGCTTTCCTGCTTCATCGACCTTTTCCAGGAGTTCCCCAACGTTTCCGGAGACAGCTTTCGGAATCCTATCGACATACTGCGGCTTGTGCGAGATCTTGAGTTTGCCTTCGCTCATTTTTCGAAAATACTCTTGGAGCGTTGAACCTCTGAAATGCTGGACTATCTGACCCCAATCAGGCGGGTTCTTGTAGTTGCCAAGGTTCAACTTGAAATCGCCGGAAAGTACCTTAAGCGTCGTGGTCTTTCCTATGCCGTTCTGTCCTATCAGCCCCAGAACCATGCCTTGGGAAGGGGTTGGAAGCCTGAAAAGCTTGAAAGTGTTTTCCCCAAAACGGTGACTGCAGTCCTTTTCCAGTTCGTCTGGAAGGTTGATTATTGAAATGGCGCTGAACGGGCACTTCTTGACGCATATTCCGCATCCTGTGCACAGGGATTCCGCGATGACGGGCTTGTTAACTTCAAACCTTATCGCCTCTATGCGGCTTCGCACCATCGGGCAAAACCTTTCGCATGGCCTGCTGCAACGTTTTGGCTTGCACCTGTCAAGGTCTAGCACGGCGACTCTTGTCATGGTCAACCCATCAGTGAGATGGTCACAGCAGGTAGGTTATAAACGTAAACCTGAAAACCCGCAAAAACCGGTTCAAAACCTGTGCAAAGAAAGAACATAAAAAAGTTCTTGGACACTCAACTCTCACATTTCCTCGTCTTCCCAATCTTCCTCTTCCCAGTCTTCTTCTTCCCATTCTTCTTCTTCGTCTCTCACTATTTTGCACCTCCTAGATTTTGTTTTGCATACTCAAACGCCATAGCGACGCTTTAAACATTCTCGTTCGTCAATTGTCGAGACTAAGAACCTAGATGTGTCTCGAAAGCGTCATTCAGAGGATTTACTTCACAATTCTAGCCGTCAGAGACGCTGTCGGCGCATCCATTTCAGGCTTCATGTAGGCCCAACACATGTTCGGCGAATTATGAGCCGCTCCGACTCTCCCATGAACATCAACGGAGATAATTCCCATGGAATTGTAAGCGTTTGGAATCCTCTGGTTAACCAGCTCTATCGCCTGTTCAGCCGCTTTCTGCGCTGCTTTTCCATTCTCCATGTAGCTGCACGTGGTCTTGGCCAAGACAAGTCTTATGGCTATTTCACCTACGCCAGTGGCTGAGCATGCTCCGCTTTGATTGTCGGCATAGGTGCCGCATCCGATTAACGGTGAATCGCCAATCCTGCCGGGAAGCTTCAGCGGGAAACCGCCGGTTGACGTTGCAACAGCAACATTTCCCTCTTTGTCGAAGGCCACGGCTCCCACCGTGTCAAGGTCGAAGAGCTCAGGATGATTCTTTACCAGTTTGACTAATTTAGGCAGCTCAGACTTCCCTTTCAGCAGTAGCTCTTTCTGCTGCTCATAATACTTCAATCTAAGATCCGTCACTGGGTTCTTTCTTTCAAGATTGTGAAGCCTGGCAAGCTTTTCTGCGCCTTCGCCTACCAAAAAAACGTGGTCCGTCTCTTCCATGACAATTCTTGCCAGACGAACGGGGTTTTTGATGTCGTGCAGGAGCCCCACTGCGCCGGCCTGCAACGTTTTTCCATCCATGATCGAAGCTTCCATTTCCACAGTCTTCTCCAAGGTTAAGCTTGAGCCATAACCTGCGTTGAATGCTTCATCGTCTTCCATGACCGCGACGGCTTCCATAACGCTGTCCAAGGCGCTTCCCCCGTCTGTCAGAACATCAAAGCCCGTTTTTGCCGCTCTCTTAACACCTTCTAGTCCAGGTCGGCAACGCTCAGGCTGCCACGTTCCGGCACCGCCATGGACAACGATCACGGGCTTTCCTCCTTGAGTCAAGAACCTCTTGCTCTCCTTTGGCTTAAACAAAAGCCAACTCGTGCAACCCGAATTTAAGCCTAATGCTAATGTGCAAATCAAAATGGATAAATCTCCGTCCTCAGACACTTAATGTGGGATGATGTGAGGCGACGGCTAAGAGCCAAAAGCTGTGACAAAGCCACTAACCTGCACTGACCCTGAAAAATCTTTTGAGAAGCGCTAAATTCATCTGAAGAACAAACAACTGTCAAGTGCGATCAGAAAGGGTGATGAGAAAGTGCCCAGAGAATTCAACATCTTAGCAACTACTTCACGTGGGCTTGAGCGAGCCGCGTGCTTTGAGCTGAAGTATCTGCTCGAACAAGTGGGTGACCCAGATGCGAACGTCAGCAAAAGCGGCGTCCGCGGCGTGATCGTTGCAAAAACGGTCCTAGACCCGTTTGAAGTCATAAAGAAACTGCGCGAAATCCTAGTTAAGCGTCCATACGAGTTCCGCTACCTGCTCAGAATAATCCCAATCGAAGCAATTGTCACAACAGACTTGGAGACGATTGCCAACATGGCCAAGCAGCTCAGTTCGAAGATAGCAGGGGACGAAACGTACCGTGTAACGGTCGAGAAACGCTTCACCACGTTGCATGCTCAAGAGATAATTGAAGCCGTGGCGGCGAACATCGACAGGAAAGTCAACCTCAAGAATCCAAACAAGATACTGCTAATCGAAGTCATGGGCGAGTCAACAGGCGTATCCGCCATAATGCCCGAAGACATCATATCTGTCCTGAAGGAGAAAATGCTCTAAGCTAGCGGTCAGCGGCCACTAGCGCCATTCGTTCGATGACGAGGTCTACTAGAGCTTTCTTCTTGTCATGTCCCTTCATAACCGTACCGAGTTCCTCATCCGATATCTCGAAAATTCTTTGGATATTTGTTATTTTTTCCTCCGTCAAATCAAGGATGGCATCATCCCTCTCGGCCTCGATCTGTTTTGAGATCTTCGAAAGCGTCAATTTCAGATCTTCAGGCCTTTCGCCTACTATCAGCATCGCTACCTTCGTCGAGCTGGGCCTAACTCCTAGAGTCTCCGTGGCTGTCCGAATTTGCCGTTGGGCAGAGGCATAGAGCATCGTTTCCATCGCTAGACTCTTTGAAATATTCGCCTCATTCTTGAATGCCGTCAGCGCATCTAAAACTGCAAAGTACAGATGTTGCCAAGTGGCCACACGCTCCGCGTTGAAGACTTGGGCTTCCAAATTTGACGATTTTTCCGTATGAATCAGCTTCAAGAATTCCTCTGTATTCTCAATTCTTACATTTCGAAAGCCGGTTATCAAGACACACTTCCGAAATTCCTCGATGGATTTCAGCAATTTGCTTCCCCAAGAATTTCCTTCATGAATCTCTTCACAAGTCTTGTAGGCATCCCAGCTTCCACAAGTTTCGCTTCTTCTTTTTCAAATGATACTCCTTTCTCCTTGCATTTTCTCAGGATATTTCGGACTGTTTCTTTTCTCTCCCAGGGAAAAACTATCCAGCAGCATGTTTCTTTTTCATAATAGTCTGGTTTAACGAAGCTCCATGGTTTATAGTAAACTGTGGCAATCTTGACCTCAGTAGCATCCTCGGCCATAATGTGTTCCTTGACAAGCTTCAAACTCTTACCAGTGTCTACGACTTCATCGACCACGAGAACCTTCTTCCCAGCAACCGGAACAGAGACAGGCTGACTCAAGGCAGGTTCGCCTTTCGTCTCAGCGACTCCCACGTAGAATTCAGCCCTGACATTGGCAACATTAGGGTTGCCCAACAAGTCTGAAAGGACTCTTGCAGGGGGCCATCCGCCTCTGGAGACTCCTACAATTATGTCTGGCTTAAACTTGTTTTTCCGTATCTTATCTGCCAAGTTCAAGAGCATGTAATAGATCTGGTTCCAAGTTGGAACCTCAAACTCAAGCTCCGAACCCACAGTCGTTCCCGCTTAAGAAAACCCATTGTTACTTTATAAGTTAAGAACCTTGATTATACTCGGCGCGCGTGAGTAAAAGGGACGCGTGCTCCTCAACCCAACCATTCTTGCACGGTCACCCAGGCACAAATGCCTAGGTTGTCGTCTTAGCCCTAGAGTTCTTGATCGAGACAATGACTAAGGTTTTAAGAAAGCTATGCTAGATGGAAAGCAGAAAAAATAAAATAACAACGTCCGTTACTCGACTACAACTGCCGGTCGTGTCGCTAAGAGCAAAAGAGAAAAAGAATAGATGTGAGTGGGGCGTAAGAAGTAAGTGCTTAATCCGCTGAGAGATCATGTTAATCATCTTGCGTTGCCGATATCCGTGACAGGTGAATGATATGATGGAAATTGTTGAATGTGTGCCCAACTTCAGCACGTCGGACCCGAAAACTGTAGAATCAATACTCAACGAGATCAGGAAAACCAAAAACGCCTTCTTGCTTGACGCCACCTACGATAACTACTACAATAGACTTGTCGTTTCCTTCGTGGGAAACAAGAAATCAGTGCTGGAAGCAGCTTTGAATGCCTCATTTAAGGCCGTAAAATCGATTGACATGCGCAAGCACAAAGGTCAGCACCCACGCATAGGAGCTGTTGACATAGTCCCCTTCATCCCGATAAAGGATGCGTCAATGGAAGACTGCATCGAGCTGGCAAAAAAATTCGGAAAGACCCTTGCAGACAAGTGCGGCGTGCCTGTCTACCTCTATGGCGATGCTTCGCCTAAACCTGAAAGCGTCGACCTAGACTGGATTCGCGAAGGCGACTACGAGAAATTGGCCCAAAACATCGTGAAGCCTGAACGTAAGCCAGATTTCGGCCCGGCCAAGTTCAACGCGAAATCAGGTGCAACCGTTACCGGCGCGCGCAAGGTAATGGCTGGCTTCAACGTCAACTTGGGCACAGCGGACCTGAAGATTGCCAAAAAAATCGCCAAAGCCCTGCACGCGAAGAAAGGAGGCTTCTCAAACGTTAAAGCCATGGCCGCGTTCATTCCAGAGCAAAACATCACGCAGATAGGGATGAGCATAAACGATTTTGAGAAAACGCCTTTGTACCGTGTTTTCGAGGCCCTCAAGATCGAATGTGCACG
>CAYGYP010000071.1:0-7824 GCA_964354115.1 uncultured Candidatus Bathyarchaeia archaeon
AGGAGGAAAAGGAACTTGTTGAACAGGTCAAGCAAATCGAAATTCAGCTTAACGTCTACAGGAAATTGGAGCAACTGAAACATAAGATTCTGGATCTTCAGACTGAAATCAACGCTTTACAAGCTGAAGGCAAATCCTGCCATGACGGACTGACTAGAATGGCTCAGAAGAGCCAAGAATGTCACCAGAAGATGCTGGGGAAAATTGAAGAGTCAAAAAAGGTCAAGGCAGAAGCTGACAGCCTGCACCAGACGTTCGTGCAAACGAGAGAGAAGGAAAAGCCGATCCGAGAAGAAATAGCTAACGTGCTCGATCAGATGAGGCAATTTAGAGGCGAGATGCGAGAGGAAGAAGCAAGAGAGAAGAAGCAGAGCGAGGAGGCCATTCGAAGCGAACTTGAGCAGCAAGCAAGAGAGAAATTGAAACGCGGAGAAAAACTGACGTGGGAAGAATTTCGATTACTTGCCGAAAAAGGAATCGACGAATAAGACAAAAACAAGCGACAGCCAGTCAAAGGCTTCTTCACGGAACCAACCTTCTATTCACCCAACATATAGAGTCTTTTCTCCATAGCTAGTGACAGATCTAGTACGTGCAAGCTCCACTGGCGCAAATGCAATGCTTCGACTTCTCATCCTCGGTGTGAAGTGTCCATGGAAAGTGACTGAACGGCCAACATGGTCGCTCATTGCGAAAGGTACTTGTAAGACCCTTCAAGCTAGACCGTGCCTGGAAAGTGGCTACTATTGCGGAAAAAGTGTCGAGATCCATACTACGACCTATCCAAACATAGGCTTGCCGACAAGAAGGCATAACAGCGTCCAGGAAACGATGGCGACTTGACCATAAAGCATAAGATTCGATAGTAAAACACAAGATTAAAGTGAAGCATGCTCTGATTATACGGGAACAGAGAACAACATGGTGAAAGCAGAACCTGAAGAGAACGAGCAAAAACGAATAATTGTTCTATGCGTGGACAGAGACGGCGATATCGGAGCAAAGGCCCAAGTCAAAACCCCAGTGATCGGAAGAAAAGAGAACCTCGACGCGGCGGTAACCCTAGCCTTAAGCGACCCAGAAGAGCCAGACGCAAACGCCATGTTCGAAGCCGTCAGAATCTACGATCGCCTGAAAGGAGAAGCCAACCCTAAAGAGACTCTTGAAATCGCAACAATCGCCGGATCCGAACTCGGAGGAGTCGGAGCAGACAGAAAGATAGCTGCCGAGCTAGGCCAACTTCTAAATTCCTTTCCCGCAAGCGAGGTCATCCTAGTCGTAGACGGATATTCGGACGAGGCCGTTCTCCCACTCGTACAGTCAAGGGTCCCCGTCTCGTCAGTAAGCAGAATAGTCGTGAAACACAGCGAATCAATCGAGGAAACCGCTGCCCTGTTCTCAAGATACTTGAAGATGATCGTGAACAACCCCCGCTACTCCCGTTTCATGCTAGGCGTTCCGGGCATACTAGTCTTGATCGCAGGAATTCTGTGGATGTTTAACCTACTTTCAGTATTCTGGATAGTGTTCATCTTCGTCCTGAGTGCCATACTTGTCATAAAAGGATTTGGAGCAGACAAAGCAGCAAAAGACTTCTACGGATGGATCAAGGAATATTCGCCCCCGTCCCTTCGCGTGCAAATCTCCAGCTTCTCGTTAGTAGCTGGCGCATTGTGCATAATACTAGGCGTCTACTTGGGCTGGACAACCGCTGCAACATTCGTGGCAGCAAACGGACCGCTAGCTGATCTAGCCGGTTGGCTCAGCATTTTTCCACAGGTCTCAGGCTACTTCTTGAAAGATGCGATGACTCTAATCGTAGTAGGCATCTGCGTAGCTTTGCTGGGAAGGGCCATACGCTGGTATCTTGAACACGACATGAGGCTACTGCGAAACGCAGCTCTCATAGTTTCTGTTGGATGGTCAAGGCAGATACTAGACGCAACCTCTGACCTGCTAATAAGACCAGAAAGCGGCTATGAAAAACTCATATTCTCCATCATCGTGGGCATCATGATAGGAATAGCCTCAGTCTTAGTCGTATTCGTTGTCCACAGGTCTTCAAGAGAATTCTTCGGCGAGACAGAAGAGCAGGTCGAAGAGTTTGGAGAAAGCTAAGATCGCCATAATCGGGGGCACAGGCTTCGAAGACCTTTTGAAAAGCGCAAAGCAGACACGTTTAGAAACGCCCTACGGGACAGTCCCATCCATCTTCGTCACAAACATAGGGAACAGGAATGTGATTCTTCTTCCTCGGCACGGTCCTGAGCATTCTGTTCCACCGCACAGAGTAAACTACAGAGCAAACATCTACGCCTTGCACAAGATGGGCGTTGAAAGGATTTTGGCCACCAACGCTGTGGGTGCCGTAAACCGCGACTTCAAACCTGGCGACATAGTTGTCCCCGATGATTTTATGGACTTCACAAAGCTTCGCGCCACAACTTTCTATGACGATGCTCCGGTGACACACATTGACGTATCAAAAGCCTACTGCCCAGAAATAAGAAAACTGCTAATCGAAACGGCCAAAAAGCATGATCTGCATGTCTGGGAGAAGTCAGTCCTAGTGTGCACTGAAGGGCCTCGTTTCGAGACGCCTGCTGAGATCGAGATGTTCAAGAGCCTAGGCTGCGATGTCGTAGGCATGACTGGCTTTCCAGAAGTTGTCCTTGCACGCGAACTTGAAATGTGCTATGCAAGCATATGCTACGTTTCAAACATGGCCGCAGGGATACAGCAACGACTGACAGCCTTTGAAGTCTCCGAGTTCTCCAAGCAGACTGTCCCTAAAATAGAGGAAGTCTTAATTGACAGCGTCAGGGGTCTACCTTATAAGCGCGGAGACAACTGCACCTGCGCCAGCGCGCTGCAGGGCGCGAGGTTTGAATGATGTTTAAGACTCTTCTTTCAACGGTCGGTGCGTACAGACTGTATGAAAAGTGGCTGTGGCGGCAGGTCAAGGGCGACGCTAAGCCTGAGCATATAGCCATAATCCTGGACGGAAATCGAAGATGGGCCACCGACAAGGCTATCAATCCATGGTCAGGACATGAGAAGGGCGCGGAAAAAGTCGAACAGCTTGTTGATTGGTGTCTGAAGCTCAAGGTGAAATCCATAACACTTTACGCTTTCTCCACAGAAAACTTCGGCCGCTCAACAAGCGAAGTTGCGGAAATAATGCGTATTGCCGGCGAGAGCCTTCGGAAGATATTGACGGACGAGCGTGTGCACAAGGACAAGGTACGAGTGAAGGTCATCGGCCGGATCAGCCTGTTGCCTCAGGACCTGCAACAAGTGATACACAACGTGGAGAAGACAACGCAGGATTACGATGGACACTTCTTGAACTTCGCCTTTGCGTACGGGGGAAGGGCGGAAATTGTGGACGCTGCAAGGAAAATCGCTGAGGAAGTTCATGAGGGAAAGCTGAGCCCGGAAAAAGTTGACGAAGCAATGTTCGAGCAGCACTTGTACACGGCATATCTGCCTAAGCAAGACCCAGATTTGATCATCAGAACTTCAGGAGAGGAAAGGTTGAGCGGCTTCCTTCTGTGGCAATCTGCCTACAGTGAACTCTGCTTCCTGGATGTTTATTGGCCTGACTTCCGCCTGATAGATCTACTCCGTGCCGTAAGGACTTTTCAACATCGCAAAAGACGCTTCGGCGCATGAAGTTAAGCTCTTTTCTTGGCACTGACTATCGAGAGGACGTCTCTGTCTTTGAGCACGTAGTCTTCTCCGACCCTTTTTCTCTCTCTCGCCTCAATCGCGTAGATGAAGCCCTCGCCGAGCTCCGTGTGAATTAGGTAGGCGAGTTGACGTGCTGTCGTTCCATAAGGAACAAGGTACGCGTCGGGAAGAACTCTTCCGTTATGGTCTGCCAAGTGCTCCAGGTCTTCAACAGGATAGACCGTAATCATGCTCAAGAGCTTGTAGAAAGCCGTGTTCACTGCGTCCTGAATTCCAGTCGACCCAAAGTGAAGCAGGATCTTCTCCCTCACAGTTTCTAATGCCTTGAGTTGGCTTTCGCTCAGCTTTTCTGGCTTCAGGATTTTGAAGTTGCAGTCTCCAGGCCGATAATCGATCAACTGCTTTTCCGCGGCTCGTCTCAGGACAAGCTCGGCTTCTGCGCAGCATGGAATGACAATGTAGTCTGATTTCTTCAGTTTTTCAAAGTTTTCCTCAGCGCACGGTACGTCCATCTTGTTTGCGGCTATTATCATTGGCTTCGCTATCTGCCTTAACGTGTCCACGAATTTCAAGAAGTCATCTTCGCTCCAGCTAGTGAGTCTATCCGTGTTCAACCGTGTCCTTCTGCTTGCTTCGATGATGTGGTTTCTCTTTATCGATAAGCCGCTCAGCCGTTCTTCAAGCATCGAGAAAAGGTCTTTTGACTCGGCCTCGACCGTTCTAGCGATCTTCGGCCAATCTTTTCTCAGTATGTTTGCCATCCACATGGTTATTTCGTGCTCCAGGAATTTCACGTCTTCCAAAGGGTCATGCTCGCCTGACTTGCATAGCCTTCCTTCGCTGTCAGTTCCTCCTGAGGCATCTACTATGTGAATCAAAACGTCTGCCTTGCGTATTTCATCGAGAAACTGATTTCCCAGCCCCCTTCCTTCCCAAGCTCCGGGAACGAGTCCTGCACAATCAATAAACTCCACAGGAATGAGCCGAATTCCATCCATGCAGAGCGAGTTGGCCGGATTATCCTTAACACTGAAATCATCGTGAACACACGGAGTTCTTACGTATCCTACCCCTCTGTTCGGCTTTATTGTTGTAAATGGATAGTTTGCGATTTCAGCTGGCGCTAGCGTTGATGCGCAAAAAAAGGTTGATTTGCCAGTGTTAGGCTTTCCAACTATGCCGAGCATTTTTGAATAGGATTTCTGCATTTGCCCCTCACAACCTCAATTATCGCTTTGGGCACCGAATCTTGCTTGTCATTATCTTACAAGTAGTGGCTCTATATTGTTTTTGCTACCACATGTACGAAGCTTGATTTGCCGTGGAAATCAATGTCGGGGCCTTACTATCAAGGAGGGCAAAAAGGTCATAAACTAATATAAAAGCGTCGAGGTCTATAAAACGTGAACTAGGCATCGATGGTTGTGAAAGCAGTTGGCGTCGAACTTGACAAGAGAAAAATTCACTGAAATTTACAGGAAAATGGTTGAAATCCGACTGTTTGAAGAGAAGGTCTTCGAACTCTACGGCCAGAACCTTGTTCCAGGCACGATTCATCTGTACGCTGGGGAAGAAGCTGTAGCGGTGGGTGTTTGCAGCGCACTGAGAAAGGATGATTACATTACGAGCACGCATAGGGGTCATGGGCATTGCATAGCGAAAGGCGCCGACTTGAACCGAACTATGGCTGAGATCTTGGGGAAAAAAACTGGCTACTGCAAGGGCAAGGGCGGTTCGATGCATATAGCGGATTTCAGCATAGGAATGCTCGGCGCAACGGCAGTTGTTGGTGCAGGCCTGCCGATAGCTGTTGGCGCAGGCTTGTCAGCCAGGCTTAGGAAAACAGATCAGGTTGTGGCCTGCTTCTTCGGCGAGGGCGCTTCAAACCAAGGAACGTTTCACGAGAGCCTAAACATGGCGTCGACATGGAAGTTGCCGGTGATTTTTGTATGCGAAAACAACTTGTACGCCATGGGAACTCGCCAGTCAAGAGTCATGAACATAGAGAACGTTGCTGATCGGGCTGCAGCATACGGAATTTGCGGTGTAGTCGCGGACGGGAACAACGTTATGGCGGTTTACCAAGCGGCAAGTGAAGCTGTTCAAAGAGCCAGAAGAGGAGAAGGACCGACGCTCATCGAATGCAAAACCTACAGGCATAAGGGACATTCGCGGGTTGATCCTGCCAAATACCGACCCAAGGATGAGGTTCAAGAGTGGCTTCGAAGAGATCCTGTCAAGAACTTCAAAGAATACCTTGCCCGTGAACGTTCCTTCACTGAGACTGAGCTTCAATCAATCGAAAAAGAAGCCGCGGCCAAAGTAGATGATGCAGTCAAGTTTGCCTTGGAAAGCCCCTATCCAGCACCAGAAGATGCTTTAGACGACGTCTACGCCTAGAGGAGCGAATTAAGCATGCGGGAGATAACGTACCGAGATGCGCTGCGCGAAGCGTTAAGAGAGGAAATGCGCAGAGATCCCTCGGTTTTTCTGCTTGGGGAGGACATCGGCAGATTCTGGGGAGGAGCTTTCAAGGTTACAGATGGTCTTGCCGAAGAGTTTGGGGATGACAGGGTCAGGGACACTCCTATATCTGAATCGGCGATAATCGGGGCGGCTGTCGGTGCGGCGATCACTGGCATGCGGCCCGTGGCGGAGATAATGTTCGGAGACCTGACCGCCTTGGCCATGGATCAGATTTCCAACCAGGCGGCGAAGATACGTTACATGTTTGGTGGGCAGGCAAAATGCCCGCTCGTTATCAGAACGCCCTTCGGAGCGGGAGTAAACATTGCTTCTCACCATTCTCAAAGCCTTGAAGCTTGGTTCATGCATGTTCCAGGCTTGTTTGTTGCAATGCCTTCCACGCCTTACGATGCGAAGGGTCTTTTGAAAACGGCCATACGCGGTGACAATCCGGTCTTCTTCTGTGAGCACAAGCTGCTGTACCCTGTTAAAGGTGAGGTTCCAGAGGCGGAATACGCTATTCCGTTCGGAGTGGCCGATGTGAAGAGAGAAGGATCAGATGTCACGATTGTGGCCACCTCATACATGGTTCACAAAGCTCTTGGAGCGGCTGAGATGCTTGAAAAAGAAGGAATAAGCAGCGAGGTGGTAGACCCAAGGACTCTGACGCCTTTAGATGGGCAAGCGATAGTCAGGTCAGTTAAGAAAACGGGGAGAATAGTCGTTGTCAGCGAAGACTGCAAGACTGCCGGAGTAAGCGCTGAGATTGCCGCATTTGTTGCGGAAGAAGCCTTGGACTATCTGGATGCCCCGATAAAACGGCTAGCCGAGCCTGACACTCCTATCCCTTTCAGTCCTACCTTGGAGCAATACGTGATTCCAAACGAGAAAACCATAGTCAAAGCAGTCAAGGATGTGGTCTAGAATGGTGACAAAGGTTGTCATGCCCAGGCTTAGCCTGACGATGAAGGAGGGCACAGTTGGCAAGTGGTACAAGAAAGAAGGCGAAACTGTGGAGAAGAATGAGCCAATCGTGGAGGTTGTTTCAGAGAAGGCCACTTATGACGTTGAGGCCCCAGCTTCTGGGATCCTGCGAAAGGTCTTGGTGGAAGCAGGTGTCGATGTTCCGGTTGATCAGGTTCTGGCTATCATATCAGGTCCAGATGAGCCGTTTTCAGAAGCTGAAATAGTCGAGAAGAAGGTTGAAGAGATCGGTGAAACAAGAACAGGCATTCTTGCTTCGCCTGCTGCTAAACGCCTTGCCAGAGAGCATAGAATCGACTTGGCGCTCGTTAAGGGTAGCGGACCGGAAGGAAGGATCGTTGAAGCCGATGTTGAACGGCTTGTCGGCGAAAGTCGCGCAACGTTGCTGAGAGTTAAGGAAACTATCGCTTTGACAGGATTCAGAAAGACTTCCGCTGAGCGTCTTTCTGCAAGTTTCAGGACAGCTCCTCACAGCACGATAATGATGGAGGTCGATGCCTCAAAGGCCATGGCTACGCATGAACAACTCAAAGTGTCCTATTCTGCTATTCTTGTGAGGGCTGTGGCAAGTGCGCTTGCCCAACACCCCATGATGAATTCGTCATTGGAAGGAAATCAGGTAAGAATCTTCGAGGAAGTCAACGTGGGCTTGGCCACCGCCACAGAAAACGGCCTCGTTGT
>CAYGYP010000072.1:0-6198 GCA_964354115.1 uncultured Candidatus Bathyarchaeia archaeon
CACGATGTTTGGGGACCGGTTGAGCCGCCCAAGAAACAGGGAATACATGGGACCAGCGTTGCTGTAGACTGGGAAGCCTGCACTGGCGATGGCGTCTGCATCGAAGTCTGTCCCGTGTCACTTTTTGAATGGGCTGACGCTCCTGGGCATCCGACCTCAGAAAAGAAGTCTGACCCCGTAAGAGAAAAAGACTGCATTCAATGCTTAGCCTGCGAAACACAATGTCCAACACAGGCAATAAAAATCAAAACCTGACGCAGCAGTACACGCCCGTAATAGCGTCATTTCCCATTTTTCTGGTTTAGATTGCTAGCCGCTTGCAGAAGAGGCCTGACAGAAAACCTTTTTATTCTATCTTTTTCGCACTGTCTAGAGAGGCACGATTATGGCGGTTAAGCCTGACCGTAAGCTGGATTGTCTTGGTTTATATTGCCCTGAACCCGTCTTCAAAACAAGAATGGAATTGGACGAAATGAAAAAGGGTGAAATCCTCGAGGTCTTAGCCGACGACCCAGCTGCAGAAGAAGACATAAAGAGTCTCGTCAAACATTTGGAGCAGAAAGTAGTGAGCATAAACAAAGACGGGAGCACAGTTCGCATATTGATTAAAAAGGTAAAATGATAAAACAAAAAAGGAAGTGAAAAAGTGACTTCAAAAAAGAAAATACTGTACGTCCAAACCAGCGGAACTGACCAGCCAGAACGCTCCTACGCGCCGTTCATATTGGCCACCACAGCGGCAATGATGAACATAGAAGCAACTGTCTATTTCGTCATAAAGGGCATCACACTCGTCAAGAAAGGCGAAGCAGAGAGGATCAAACTCGGAAGCTTTCCATCACTGAGGGACGTTATGAATCAAGCAATAAAGGCGGGAGTAAAGCTTGTCGTCTGCGAGCAAAGCTGCAACCTGCTGGGGATTCCGCGCGGAGACTTTGTGTCTGAAGCCAGCATCGTGGGCGCAGCAACCCTAAACGACCTGGCCCTCAATGCAGACGCAGTTCTCTGCTTCTAAGTGAAGAACGATGCTAGCCCAGAAACGAGTCTACATGGACTATTCAGCTGGAAAACCAGTCGATCCAAGAGTCATCGAAGAGACCTTACCCTACATGAAATCGCTCTACGGCAACCCATCATCACTGCACACTTTCGGCCAAGAAGCAAAAAATGCGCTTGAAGAGGCCAGGGCGAAAGTTGCACAGTTAATCAACGCTGAAAAGAAAGAATCCATCATTTTCACTTCAGGCGCAACTGAAAGCAACAACTTGGCAATCAAGGGAGTAGCCTACCGCTACAAGGATCGTGGAACACGCATCGTGACTTCAAGCGTTGAGCACATGTCAGTCGTCAACACCTGCAAATTCTTAACGACAAAAGGCTTCGAGGCCATTTTTCTTCCTGTGGACAATTGTGG
The DNA here is from genome assembly GCA_964354115.1 of uncultured Candidatus Bathyarchaeia archaeon. Lineage (GTDB taxonomy): Archaea > Thermoproteota > Bathyarchaeia > Bathyarchaeales > Bathycorpusculaceae > DASPTR01. The sequence goes on from CAYGYP010000072.1 coordinate 1,415, forward strand.
GATCGTCAGTCTTGAAGCGTTGAAGAAGGAGCTCACTGACAAGACTGTCTTGGTCACGATAGTCTACGCAAACGGCGAAATCGGAACGATCGAGCCCATAAAAGAAATCAGCAAAATAGTGCATGCTGAGAGCGCTTATCTGCACGTAGACGCAACGGCTGCAAACGGGCAAGTTCCAATAGACGTGAAGAACGACGGTGTTGACCTGCTCTCACTTTCTTCCAATGACATGTATGGGCCGAAAGGAGTGGGAGCACTTTACGTCAAGGAAGGAATCCGTTTAGAGCCTCAACTGCACGGCGGCGGACAGGAACGTGGCCTTCGGTCAGGAACAGAGAATCTGCCAGGCATCGTAGGATTTGGGAAAGCGGCAGAAATAGCCCGCGTTGAAATGCAAACCGAAAGCGAGCGGCTCGTGAAGCTCAGAGATAGGATGATCAAAGGCATGCTCGAACCGATACAATATTCATTTCTGAATGGGCATCCAACCAAACGGCTGCCTAACAATGTTTCGATCCGCTATAACTTCATCGAAGGCGAATCAATGCTACTGAGCTTGGACATGATGGGAGTAGCTGCCTCATCAGGTTCAGCCTGCACGGCAAAAACCTTGGAACCATCTCATGTGCTTCTGGCGATCGGGCTTAAACATGAAGAAGCTCACGGCTCACTCATGTTTTCTTTGGGCAAGCAGAACACTGAAGAGGACGTTGATTATGTGATAGGCTTAATGCCTGGAATCGTTAAAAGATTAAGATTGATGTCGCCATTAACACCAAAGGAACTGAACAAGTGATGTATACTGAAAAGGTTATGGACCACTTTAGAAACCCCCGGAACATGGGTGAAATTCCAGACGCAGACGGCGTGGGCACTGTTGGAAATCCCGTTTGCGGGGACTTGATGACGATCTACATAAAAGTCAAAGACGATCGCATTGAAGACGTCAAATTCAAAACGTTCGGGTGCGGTGCAGCGGTAGCAACCAGCAGCATGGTAACTGAGATTGCTAAGGGAAAAACGCTGGAAGAAGCAATGAGCATCACGCGTGCAAGCGTAGCTGAATCTCTAGGCGGTCTGCCCCCAGTTAAGATGCATTGCTCTAACCTTGCCGCGGACGCATTGCACGCTGCAATTGAGGACTATTACAAGAAGCAGAAAGAGGTGAAAAAATGACGCCGGAATTTGTCCGATGCGATTTCTGCAAATCTGAAATTCCTTCAGAAACGTGCAAACTTGCGGCCTACAGCACCACGATCGAAGGCAAACCCTACGTATTCTGCTGCGAACAATGTGCCACGCGGTACAAAGAGAAGAGAAAAAAGAAAACGAAATAAGCAGAAAAACTGATAATCCTACATGGCATGTGCCGAAATATAGAGAAATGAGTGTGATCGGCATGACTTGTTGGAAATGGTTCAACGGAGTCCTGAAGGAAGCTGGAGTAGAAGTCACAACCAAGAACGAAAAGAAGGTCGACGACGTAATCCACAAATACATAGGGGAGCAATCGAGCTACGGTCATTGTTCCGCAGACTGGAGAAAGGCCCGAAAAGAAATCGAAGCAGACCCTAAGATGAAAGGGGAACTCGTCAAGAAACTTCAATCCTTAGTATAGCGTGCGCTTTTCCTGTCGAAAGCTTGCCCCACAGATTCCCTTTCTTTTCTGTTTTCTTGTTGGCATTTTGGACAGATGTAGGACGCTGTGCTACCTGTTCTGATTTTCTCTATGGTTGTCTCACATTTTGGGCAGGGTTTTCCTGGTTTGTACCCTACGAGAAAGTCGTCTAGCGTAGACTTGCCTTTCTTTCCGTAGAAGTCCACTTCAAACGCTGACCCGCCCAATTTGATGCTTCTGTTCAAGACTTCCACTATTGCCTTGTGCAGGCCTTCTTTTTCTTCTTCAGACATCGTTGAAATCTTTCGGTTGGGATGCAATCTGGCCCTGAACAGTATGTCTTGCACGTAGACGTTTCCGATTCCCGCTATGTTCTTCTGGTCAAGCAAGAAGCTCTTTATGCTTGTTTTCCTGCTGGCCAACAGTTCCTTGAAAAAGTCCACAGTGAAGTTCTCCTCCGTAGGCGAAATACCAAGCTGAGAGGTTAGCTTGTGCTTGGCCAAGTCTTTCTCGGGCACAAGATGCACGTAGCCGAACCACCAGAAATGGATGGTAAACCCCGTGTTGTCGGTAAAGGTTAGTTTGAATTGAGCATTTTCTGGCAGCTTCTGGTTCACTTCGAAGCTGAGTATTTCTGCGCCCATTCCGAGGTTGATGAGCATGAAGCATTCCGGTTCAAGTTTCATGAATAGCCATTTTCCTTTGCTTGAAACACTGTTGACAATTTTGCCCTCGGTTTTCTCGGCGAACTCTTCGATAGGCATGTTAAGGTGTTTTGGCTGTTTGTCCTCAATGTTTGCAACGGTTTTTCCTCTCAACTGCTTATCCATTTGCTTGGCAATCACTGTTATTTCTGGCAGCTCAGGCATCATTCTCACAAGCTAAGGTCCGATAAGTTGACTGTATTCTCTATCTTTCTCGCGGCACAGTTTAAATAGGCATGGTTCATAAGATTTTGCAGTCAAAAGTGGTGAAACACTTCTTGGAAAAATGGGAATGCACGGTTTGCGGTTACATATATGATCCGGAAATAGGTGACCCAGAACATGGGATAAAGCCTGGAACGCCTTTCGAGAATCTGCCTGAAGATTGGACATGCCCTGTCTGCGGAGCACCTAAGGACCAATTCGTCAAGAAAGAATAGAACTCGTCGACAAGGCTTCTTTTTTTCAAAACTTTAATATTTGCAGGAAACGCAATCTGATTTGATCGATTATGCCTGTCACTAAGATAAGAAAGAGAGACGGAAGAATCGTCGATTTTGACTCAAGCAGAATCAAGGATGCAATTCACAAGGCCTTTATTGCCGTTGAACTTTCAGATGGGCAGAAAGCAGAAAGCCTTACCAAAGAAATAGTCAGGCTCATAGACGAGAAATTCGTGGAAGAAATTCCCTCGGTTGAAGATGCTCAAGATCTTGTCATAGCTGTTTTGAAAAAAGAAGGCTACGGAAAGGTAGCCGCGGAATACGAGGCTTACAGGAAGAAGAAAGACGAATTAAGAAGCCTTCGCGAGAAGCTTTTCGGGGTTGAAGAACCCAAGCTGACTGTAAACGCGATGGAGGTTTTGAGGAGAAGGTACCTCCTGAAAGACTTGAATGAGAATATTGTGGAAACGCCTGCCCAGATGTTCATGAGAATTGCGAAGGCCATAGCCAAGGTCGAGGGAAAATATGGTGGTGATCAGAAGAAAACTGAAGAGGTCTTTTTCGGAATGATGTCTCGGCTGGAGTTTGTGCCTAATTCTCCGACTCTTTTCAACGCAGGAACAAACATCGGCCAACTATCAGCTTGTTTCGTCTTGCCTGTGGGGGATTCTCTCGAGAGCATTTTCACTGCAGTCAAGAACATGGCTCTGATCGAACAGACAGGCGGAGGAGTGGGCTTCGATTTCTCCAGGCTCAGACCGAAGGGAGACATAGTCAAGTCAACTAAAGGCGTAGCTTCAGGCCCGGTGAGTTTCATGCGTGTCTTCGACGTTTCCACAGAGATCATAAAGGCTGGTGGAAGAAGACGAGGCGCCATGATGGCAATCTTGAGAGCTGATCATCCGGACATCCTTGAATTCGTCAAGTCAAAGCAGCAGGCAGGATTTCTTTCAAACTTCAACATTTCCGTAGCTGCTACAGATGACTTCATGAAGGCAGTTGAAGACAACGCCGAATACTCGCTAGTCAACCCAAGAAACAAGGAGAAGGTGGGAAAACTAGCCGCCAAAGAAGTCTGGGATCTCATGGCAGAGTCTGCCTGGCAGAGCGGAGACCCGGGAGTAGTCTTCATCGACGAAATCAACAGGCACAATCCAACGCCCCAAGTCGGAAGAATAGAGGCAACTAATCCCTGTGGCGAGCAGCCGCTGTTGCCGTATGAGTCATGCAACTTGGGATCAATAAACCTTTCAAGAATGGTCAAGGATGGGAAGATAAACTGGGAAAAGCTGAAAGAAACCGTGCGGAACTGTGTCAGATTTCTTGACAATGTTGTCGATGCGAACAGGTACCCACTGAAAGAAACAGAAGAGATAACGAGGGCCAACAGGAAAATAGGCTTGGGAGTGATGGGGTTCGCTGATATGCTGATAGAACTGGGTGTCCCGTACAACTCTGAGAAGGCTTTAACCTTAGGCGAAGAGCTGATGAAGTTTATTGAAACACAGGCTCACGGAGAATCCGTTAAGCTTGGTGAAGAAAGAGGATCGTTCCCGAACTTTGACAAAAGCACTTGGAAAGACAAGTACGACGCCATGAGAAACTCCACGGTGACAACAATAGCGCCGACTGGAAGCATAAGCATAATCGCTGGATGCTCTTCAGGAATCGAGCCGATTTTTGCGATTTCATTCATAAGAAACGTGCTGAGCGGAACAAGACTATTCGAAACCAACCCACTGTTTGAGATGGTGTCAAAACACAGAGGGTTCTACAGTGCCAAGCTTCTAGAAAAGATAGCTACGACGGGCTCGTTGCTGAAAATCGATGATATCCCAGACGACGTTAAAAAGCTCTTCGTCACGGCCTTAGATATTCAGCCAGAATGGCACGTTAGAATGCAAGCTGTGTTTCAGAAGTATACTGATAACGCCGTGTCAAAGACGGTTAACCTTCCTCGAGAAGCAACAGTTGATGACGTTAGGGGAATCTACGAGCTTGCTTGGAAGCTGAAATGCA
>CAYGYP010000072.1:6298-7461 GCA_964354115.1 uncultured Candidatus Bathyarchaeia archaeon
GCAACAGTTGATGACGTTAGGGGAATCTACGAGCTTGCTTGGAAGCTGAAATGCAAAGGGGTCACGGTTTTCAGGTATGGAAGCAAGCCTGAACAGGTTTTGTACATTGGGGAAGTCAAGACGGAAAAAGGAACATTTGTCACGGCTGAATCAGAATATGCAGGAGGCTGTCCGACACAGACTTGCCCATTCCCAGGATGACCTCGCATGTGCTCGTGCAAAGACAAAAGCCGCATTGTGCCTCAGGCTCTTTCACTCAAGCCAAGCTGTAGGTAATCGTTGGATCATTTTTGGGGAATGACTCTTTCTAATGCCTCAGCTGCCATTCCATAGCTGAAATTCCACGTTTCCCCTTTGAACATCTGGTAGATCTCCACGTTATCCCAAGTCTTGTGTGCCAGATCTCCCCACAGCAAATGTGATTCCTTAAGATAGCCTTTCTTCGCCAGCTCTATGATTGATTTCCAAATATTCGAGGCTTCATGTGAAGGCACTATGAATCTGACAAACAACTCATCCCTACCCAGGACCTTTTCATAGCCAGTGTTGTATGGAAGATGGCTTAGTCCAGCGGCGAATCTTCTCAGGTTGGCGCTGTTTGTGAAGGCAAGATGATACATGAGAAGCAGCGTTGCCGCAATCGGATGCGGAACCAAGTACACGCGGTAGCCTCGGATCAAGCCTCTGCGCGTGGTTATGTCTCTAACTCGTCGCGAGACGAGCGACACAAGCCGTGCATCTTCCCTGTCCTTCAGGATTCTTGATATTTCCTTAACGATTTTTCTCTGGTTAGTTCGAGCGTTGATCTCTAGACATCTCAAGATTACTAGATCGTACAAGTCTAGTTTGATCTTTTCATAGTTGGCAGGTTCAACTAGTTCTTCTTCTCGAAAAGTGTCAAAGTCGTTAATCCACCTGTCCCAATCAAAAAGCGGAAAGCCCTCTCTTTTGCAGTAAAATTCTAGGTTCAACAAAGGATAGCTAGGGCTAGTCGTTGGCACAGTCTGGAAATCTGAGACTAAATTCCTGTTCTTGATATCATTCATGAGAGTGTTAAGGTCTCTTTCCCTGTCTGGAGGAATAGCATAGCGCACGTAGTTTGCGCGTTTCCAGCCATCCACGATTGCAAGGTACCTCCAAATCGGGAAGCATGTCATCGCGCG
>CAYGYP010000072.1:7471-7744 GCA_964354115.1 uncultured Candidatus Bathyarchaeia archaeon
CCCAATGGAGTAGATGCTATAACTGTGAAGCTCTTCAAACCCAGCTTTGCCTCGTCAACAAGGGCCCTGAAACGTACGATGTCTTGTTTGTCGAGTTTTCTAGAGTGATAACTTACCGTTTGTTTTGGAACGCCAATAGACGTCGATAGCTTACTGAGATTCGAGAAACCATGCTCATACATTGCCTCTATTATCTTGAAGTCCACTGGGTCCAATAGTCTGAACTTCTGAGCATACTCATCCATTGAGGGAATCAGTTGTACATAACTCATT
>CAYGYP010000073.1:0-7743 GCA_964354115.1 uncultured Candidatus Bathyarchaeia archaeon
CATGGCGGCCTCTGGAGCCGCTGACGAGAGTTCGAATCTCTCCCGGGCTACCATCAAAACCGCTGTATCTTGTTCTTGTTTTGCGAGAGAATCTGCTGTAGTTCGCGATTGTTTTTGAATTCTGAACACGTGTAACCATGGCGTTGATACAGCGGACGGAAATATGCTTGATTTGTCTCTCCATTTTGTTTGTCTTGTTAGTTTCTGTGCACTGCATGTTTCGCGCTCTCTGAAGAGTGCAAGGCGCTCAAAGCAAGGCATATATCAAGCTTGGAACTGTTAGCTGGGTGTGTTTGCATGTATAGAATAGTGCTTGAAGTTGTTCAAGTCTTACAAAAATGTGCGGCAAACTACAGAGTTGGTGACAAGATAGTGGTAGATGATGCAAGCATTGACATGAAGGAGTCGACCAACGTTTGTCTTTATGCGTTGAGCTCTCTTATGCCCTATCTTACGCCTCTCTCAAGAGAATTGTCAGAGAGCGACTGGATGAGCAAGGTCACTGAGCTAAGCTGTGGAGATGGTGGCGTCAAATTCAAAGTCACGCGGATCAAGAAGTGAACCTGCGGGATGGGAGCGCTCTTTCCTGTAACCTGGCGCAGGCTTCGGGGCTCATTCTTGGGGCCTTTCTCAATGTGGAAGCATTACGGCGCCTGTTCCTGGGAGTGGAGTTTGAACGGCTGCATAAACGGCTAGAGCTGCGCTCCAGAAAATATCATCATGGCCCCCTTCAGGATGGCTGAATTTGATGTGGCCAGTTTTCATGAGTTCATGTTTTTCGACGTTCAGTTCGGCTGTCAATTCGACGTCTCCTCTTTTCATGACTGGAGCATAGGGAATCTTCATCTCGCCACTGCGCATTTTCTCACGAAGGATCGTTGCCATTTCCTCTTTTGACTGAACTGTGAATGTGATTCCTGTCACGTTTTGTATGCCGCTTCTAACCATGTCCTCGACGATGTAGTCGCCGACGCCGGTGACATCGGCGTTAATGGCTCTTACAGTCTGCCAGCGGTCATGCAGGCTTTTCACGTAGCCTATTACGCTTGCGTATTCAGTGTTCAAGGGGAAACGGTGAACATGCACCAGACGCAGGAGGTTTGCTGTTTTTTCGACGATTAAGACGACACTGTAGTCCCGTTGTTTGCCGAAGTCCACGCCCGCGTAGAATTCGCCTTTAGGCTGATCCTGGAAGTCATAGGGCTCTAGTTGGCTATCTATGCAGCTCACGATTAGGCTTTGCGTCAGCCAAGCGTCAACGTCTTCAACGAATTCCGCGTTGAACTCGCGCTGGAAACGTTCATCAGGCAACTGCGCCCGCATTTCTTCGATGAAACTCTGCTTGATGAGGCCAGCGTTGACCACGTCTTGACAGGTGATCGTGTGCTTGCTGAACTCTTCTGCCATAGACATGCGGTAGAAGACGCTGTCTTTGCTCCATGGTGTGCTGGAGACTATGAGTACGCCGTCGGTTGTTGCTAGCATGGGGTAAAGGACATTGTAGAATACCAACGCGTCTTCACGAAAGAAGGCTGCTTCATCGCATATCACCTGGTTCGCCGTGTACCCCCTCAATAGCTGAGGGCTGTTGGGCAGAGCAATGATCCGCGACTGATTCCTAAGTCGGATAGTTGTCCTTTGTTGTCGCTCGATGAAGAGGCTTCGCCATTTAAGAGGGAGGCTTGAAAGGAAGTCTTGTATACGATCGCTTAGAATCATGCTCTGACGGAGTGACGGTGCCACGACCAACGTGAGAGTTTTTCCGTGGCTCAAAGCATACCATATGGCTCTCAAGGCGATGGTTGTCGTCTTTCCAGCTTGACGGCTCCATCTGACTACGATGCGTTTGCTGTTGTCACGAAGCAATTCAGCTTGATACTTTGTCGGATGGAAATTGAAGAAGGTCTCAGCGAACGACACGGGATCAGATAGGACCCGAATGAAAATGGTTTCCACGTTTACCTGCCTTCGAAAAGCTTTCTGAGTTTTTCTGTTATCTCGTCGCTCTCTACCAAATCTTGAGCCAGTTTCACCCGCATCTTAGGCGTTACTTTCAGCTCTTCTAGAGCTCTGAGAAGCATGTTGTGGACTTTTGCCAAAGCATCTGCATACTTCCAAACATCACCCTTAGCCTCTTTCGTCAACAACTCCTCAACATAAAGCCAGTTTGCAAACAGTCTGGCAGTCAACTCAACCAAAGAGGAATCGACCGCGCCCTCAAAATCAGGACGATGCCGCAAGTACTCGTAGACCGAGCCTCTGAACCTTTCGTATTCACGCCGATATTTCTCGCTGATACGTCTTTGTACACCCCTATAAATAGGGGGGTACATATGAGAATGTCTTCTCATGATAGGGGGTCCCCTACGGATTCTCATTCTCTGCATACGAGCTTCAAGGCGAAAATCAACTTGATCGCCCTTCTCATCGTCTATACTCAACCTTATCACACCCTCTAACATCATGGCACACAGCAGAAAAGATGATTCTGCGAATGCGTCTTTCTTTCAGTCTGCCCTCTCATCTTCTGTGAACCCTGAGAAACATCATGAGCCAGAGCTAGCACCACTCGAAGGCGGCGAGAGCAACCACAATCTGCGAGGGCTTATTAAAGGCCCATCAGATGTAGCAAGTATTAACGTGCGAGAGAGGAAAATAAAAGGGTTGTGATACCTTGTTTCAGCAGCATCAGTTCAGGATTCACAAGTCGGGGCAGACAGCTCTGCAATAGCGTTCAAGCTCTTTGCTTCTCCGATGCTTTGCGTTAAACCATGAGGAATGCCCAGTTCTAGCACGCTGCGTTTGAGTGTCATGTGATGGCTCGCACGACCTGTGCCCGTGAAGCTTAGACCATCTTTGCTTTTCCTCTGTCTTTCCAGCTGAGTTCCTTCTTCTTGCGAATAGTTATCTCGAGCACTCCGTTCTTGTATTCTGTTGACATGTTTTCGACAGCGATATGCGCGTCTGGTAGGCGTATCATCTTGTGGAAGTTTTTGGCCTTGATTTCCACGTTGCCTTCGGTGATGTTTAGGTGGATGTCATCCTTTTCTTCTCCAGGTAGCTCAACGTAGATCTTCACTGCGTTTTCCTCTTCGAAGATGTCTGTTAATGGTTCCCGAATTTCCTTCTCGGCGCTTTTTGGATTCTCAAATGGGTTTTCTGGTAGTGGCCGTCTTCTTAGAGGCTTTAGCGGTTCTATGGGTTCTAGAGTTTCATCTGTCCCAAAGCGTCCTTGAATGTAGTAGCCTTTCATTCCGGGTTCATCGAGTTTTCTCATTTCCCACGTGCCTTTGATTTTTCCGGTCTTGACTCCTTCAACTATTTCATTCAGTTGCAGCTGAAGTCTGCGAAGGAATTTGCTGTCGAAGAAATCAGATATGCCGAAAAATTCGTCGAAATCTTCGTCAAATGCCAATGTCTTTCACCTCCCTAAATGCTTCTCATTTCTTCTAGGGTTTCCATTAAACGACGCAAGGCGAGACTCATCATCATGAATGCTGTTTCCCCCAGCTCTGAGCAGCTGTATTTTCCTCTGCTAGTCTTCTCAAGGAGTCCACCTGCTTCGAGTTTTTTCGAGTTTTCCCATACGATCTTGGGGTTCAGGTCCAGGTCTTTCATGAAATCCGCGAAGCTCATCGTGTGATCTTCTTCTTCCACAACTCGTCTCATCATTCTTAGGCGGGTTTCATGGGACAAAGCATCAAATATCTTGGAGAACCTTTGAAAGTCTTCTTCAGCTGCCTTGAATTCATCTTCCAGCTCTTGTTTTGGCCAATCCGTTGGGGAAAGAGGCATATCGAACATGATCTTTCCGTCTTGGACCAGTTGCAGTCTCAGCTTCATGCGTCTCGCCTTTATATTACCATAACGTAATTACTTGTGGGTAATATATAAGCTTACCGTTTGGTAATACGGATCGCTCTCTTACAGCGTGGAAAAAGTGATTTCGGACTTTCGCGATTAGCCCGCGCCAAAACTCTTAATCATTGCCTGTTTCGGCGCCCTCTATTCCGCATCATCCTGGCCTGAGATCTCATCAGTCTCAATTTGCTATCGTGCCTCATGGCTTTCACTTTTCGTTCTCTCCTCATGGCCTCCGCCCTAGAATTGAATTCTTCAGTATAGACAAGCCTCTTTGGCTTATGCAGCCTCGTGTACCTAGCCCCTTTGCCATTCACATGAAGCCTCATTCGGGAGCCCACGTTCTTGGTGTATCCCGTGTAGAAACTGCCATCGTCGCACAGGATAACATAAACGTAGTATGGCATACACTGTCACGGTGCAGACTCAACTGCTCTGAATCCCCAGATAAGTCCAGCATTAACATTAAAGCTTAGCTGAAGCCAAAAGAGAATTGTCAAGTGCAGCAGGTTCTTCCTAAGTTGCATGCACTCGTCCCTGGGCGCGCTGAAAAATGGAATGCCCATGCGAAAAAATTTTTAAATCACGAACTATAGAACTAATGCGAGATACCTAATCTGGCAAGGGGAGTAGTCATGGGAAAACTTGAGGAAGTTGTCATCTCAGCCCTAAAGAGTTCTGACAAGGCTCTCACTCTGACTGAAATCGCCGAGAAAATCGGACAACCTGAAAAGAAGGTCTTCAAGGAACTGCGTAGCCTCTTTCAGAAAGGCCTCATCGACACTGAAAACCGGCAGTACAAGCTTTCAAAAGGTCAGTAGAGCATGGGCTTTCAACTGCAAATGCAGGCAATGATTGGCAATAAGACTATGAACCGCAGCCTAGACTGACTTGAAAGTCCCAAGGGACACAATTTTCCTTCCTTAAAGCTTAACTGAACTTCAAGCTCTAATTTTGACGCAAGAGGGAAGATGATGAGCTCTGATGAAACATTCGAAAGAATAGGCCAGGAAATGTTCAACGAGCTTTTGGAGAAGAACCCGGATTTTGCCACTGAACTTGGATTGCACGAGCCTTATGATTACTTGTTGCCCAAAGGCTCTGCAGATCGATACGCAGAGAACCTCGAGATTCTGCAAGAAACACTGCAACGCCTAAAGAGCGAGTTGAAGCGCGAAGAGCTAAGCCACCAACATGAAATCGATTGGGAAGTCATCGAAAAAGCCTATGAACAATGGAAATTCGCTCTTTACGAACAGCGAATACATGAGTTGAACCCTGATGCCTTCGCAGAGCTAGGCGGACTAATCTTCATAATGTTCACCAGAAACTATGCGCCTCTTGAGAAGAGAATAGAAGCTATTGCAGCCCGCATTGAGAAGATTCCAAGATATCTAGAAGAGTTCCGCGGAAGATTCGAGAATCAGCAGCCCGTGAGACTTTGGACCGAAATGGCAGTTGAGGCGGCTCATAGCATTGGTGGCTTATTCCAGCTCGTGCTTCAAGCTGCGAAAGGCAATGTTTCAGACAGTGTCTATGAAAGATTGAACAAGGCCTGGAGGAACCTGCAACCAGCATTAAGCGAGCATTTGGAATGGCTTCAGGGATTGCTATTGAAGACATGCGACACGTGGGCTTTGGGCAAAGAAAAATTTGAGAAGCTCCTTGAGTTGCGGGATTTGGGCATGAGTTCAGATGAGGTCTATCGACTTGGCATGAGATACCTGAGAGAATTAAAAGCTGAAAGGAAACGCTTGGCTCGCCAAATCGGTTCAGACAAACCCGAAGAGGTGCTTAAATCGATAGAGAGGAAAGCTCCAAAGACCTTCGAAGAAGCATTGGAGTTTACGCGCAGAACCATGGAAGAAGCAAGGAATTTTGTGCAGGAAAAGAATCTTGCCACTATTTATTCCGAAGATGTATTACTGGTTGAAGAAACGCCAGCATATCTTGCAGCAACATTTCCTTTCGCAGGAATGATCATGCCTGCCAAATTCGACAAGCCACAGATAGGCATATACATCGTCACGCGACCGAAGGACATGGCAAATCTGGGCAAACAGCTAAATTTTGCCTCAATTCGAAACGTGGCAGTTCATGAAGCCTTTCCTGGACATTTTCTGCAAGCCACCATTTCGAACCGCGGAAGCATTATTCAAATGCTGGCCCAAGGAACTGAAACCGTAGAGGGTTGGGCCCACTACTGCGAACAGATGATGGCAGAGAAGGGCTTCATAACGGATTTGGAGACGCGTTTCATTCAGGCCAATCAGATGATCTGGCGGGCTGTCAGAATAATCTTAGACGTCAAGCTTTCAAGAGGCGAAATGAGCTTTGAAGAGGCTGCCAATATGCTTATCCAGGAAACTGGAATGTCAAGAGAGGCTGCTGAAGCCGAAGTCAAACGGTACACACAAACACCAGGCTATGCACTTTCCTACCTTCTGGGAAAACACCTCGTTCTAAAGCTGAAAGAAGAACTGAAGCGAAAAATGGGCAGCAAGTTTAGCGAAAAACTGTTTCACGATACTATGACAGCTAACGGATACTTACCCATTTCCATGCTTAGAAAGGTCTTCGACCAGAAAATTGAAGAGCTCAGAAGCGCATGATAGACACTTCGCCACATAGAGCAGGGCACACCGCGTGAGATTCGCAAATCTCAAACCAACTCGCCACCACAGGTCAACGGTGGTTGTCCAACAACCATGAACCATCGCACGTTGCAGTGTTCAAATGCGCCAGTTCATCTCGGCATGTTCCGAATTTCATGCCGTATTTTTCGGCAAGGCAACCGACTTTTTCTAATAGTCTGAACCTTATGTCCTTCGGTAGGTAGATGTAACTGCCCTTTTTTTCGCCTTTTGTGAAGTAGAATGGCGCAAGTTTTTCTGCCGTCTTGGGCATGGCAGTGCTGAATCTTTTCCAGTTACCGTGTCTGATTTTTAAGGTTGAGCTTGTGACGTGTCTAACGCCTGTAGAGGCAAGCGTCTTGATCAGGGTTTCTGGCTCGTCATTTACGAACGGGATTATCGGGTCTATTCGCACAGAGGTCGGTATGCCCTTTTGAATCAGGGTTTCAGCGGCTCTCAATCGTTCTGACGGTGACGGCGCATGTGGTTCAATAAGCCTTGCAGTAGCGTCATTATCTGTCGTAATGGTCAGGGAGACCATGGAGGGCATTTTGTTTAAGAGATCAGCATCTCGAACAACTAGGCAGGACTTGGTGACTATCTGGACGCTGCAGTTGTGTCTTGAGAGAATTTCCAGGCAGCTTCTGGTCAGACATTTTCTTGCTTCCAAGCTTGGATATGGATCAGAAGAGTTGGCTATAGATATCGTTTCACCTTTCAACTTTGCAGCTTCTCTCCTAAGCCTTGAAATGAGGTTCTTCTTTGGCCTGCAGTCAAAAAATCTCGGAATGTAGGTTGAAGCATAACAGTAAACACACGCATGTTCACATCCAGTGTAAGGGTTAAGAGTCAACTTAGGCGGGCAAGTGCAAAACGTCGAATTCCAAGGATCAAATTTGGAAATCAGACTCATGATCGTCACTGGCATTATTCTGTGCGAGAGTTACCAAGACAGTACGCTTTCTAGAGTTTTGCGTGCACTGATAGAAAACAGGGAGCATAGTCCATGCATGGGTCATTTTCTAGCATTTCCATGAGAGTTTGCCGAATATATCGTTCAGACACTGTTTTGAGGCCCAATACCTTGGGCGGTTGGAGGCTGCAGGCTGAGCTGGTCGGTCGAAACCTTCCAGCGTACACCCCAGCTCCATCAAACCCATCTTCTATGGGAGCCCTCGTCCCCATTTAGGGGATTGGCTGCCTATTTTCAGGAGAGGCTTCGGGCTTAGATGCTTTCAGCCCTTATCCT
>CAYGYP010000074.1:0-7736 GCA_964354115.1 uncultured Candidatus Bathyarchaeia archaeon
ATGTCAACCGTCGCGTGATTATCGAAGCTTATAGGTACGATGACTTGCATGTGAGTGAAATTGAGTACGGTATACTGTGGTTCTCCCAGCTTGAAGTTGTACAGCGGTGCGCCCCAAGGAATAGAGAAATTTCCCGACGCTTGAACGGGGATGAACCCTCCAAGTCTCATGCTGACAGATTCAACAGTGTTCAGTTGAGTGTCATTAAACAAGTAGCTCTGATTGAACTGCAGCAAATGAGCTACATCGAAGGTCATATTATGAAGAACCGTTACTGTCTCACCCTTTCCTATCGTAGGTATAAGCGTTGATCCTTCAGCGATTACGGAACTGTTTTCGGCTAAGACTATCGTTGTGACATTAAACAAACCTACGTTGTAATAACCTTTGTTTGCGATTTCTATGGGGAGAGAGAACAGTATTTTGCCATCAGATGTCGTTCCCAGTTGCGATACTCCAAAGTTGAATGTCAGATCTCTGACAGAGTACACTGCAGAAACGGAAAAAATGATCAGGAATATCCAGGAAATTATTGTAACAATGTCTATCATTTTGATTGGAATATCCATGTGTTTCCCTTTCCGCCGCGGCTCCGCATACGAATGTCAAGATTTGGATCGTTGCGGCTCGGCAATAGTCCCAGGAGAAATGGCTACGACTTCTGGTTCTTGCGGTTTTGCTGCTTGTTTTGGTTTTTCATTTTTTGTCTTCTGAGGCTGCGTTTGAGATTGTGGTTCTTGCTCTGCGATTGATTGTTGCTGTGAATTCGAAGGGGGCAATTGCGGCGTATGCATGACTATTGTCACTCCTCTAATAGTCAAAAGCGAAGCTACCCACCCCATTATTCCAAGATACATTAACCGTATACAAGTCTTAATCAATGGAGCCAAAGCTTCACCGAATGTTTGCACCAGATCAGCAGATGGGTTTATACTTAGGCTTTGGGTCAAGAATCCATAAGCAGACACAAAGGTGAAGATAAGCAGGGCTACACCGACGGCGAGCACCGTTATTCCAGAAAGGCCTATTTTGTCTCTGAAGTTCTTGAACATGTTGTTGCCACTGCTTTAAGGATGAGTGGGATAGAATATTAAATCTTCTTAAACAGTAAACAATATACAGATTAACGATCAGGAATCAAGCAGAAAAATAAAGGTTGAAACTAGGGCGATATGCCAAGCTTCTGATAGATCTTCTGTTTGTTTGCTTCGACAGTTTTTTGAACGTCAGTAAAGAGGTTGTTCCCATGAGAGTCTATGGCAACTGCCAGCGGGCCGAATTCTTGGGCTTCGAAGATCCACATTGCTTCAGGCATGCCCAAGTCGAACCATTCAACACTTTTGACGTTTTTTATGGCTTTTGCAGCCAGTATCGCTGCTCCTCCAGTGAAGGCACCGTAGACTGCACCGTATCTTTCCATGGCATCCGTCGTCTTCTTGCCCATGCCACCCTTGCCGATGACAACTCGGACTTTGAAGTTCCTTATGAACTCGTCTTCAAACAGATCCATCCTGGTGCTTGTAGTTGGCCCTGCAGCAACGGCTATCCATTTGTCGCCGTCCTTGCTCATAACGGGGCCACAGTGAAAAACAGCGAGCCCTTCAAGGTTCACGGGTAGTGGTTTTCCCTCTTTGAAGTATTCCAAGGCCCTTCGGTGAGCCTGATCTCGTGCAGTTACTATTGTTCCTGTTATATAGAGCACGTCGTTTGCTTTCAGTTTGCGAACATCTGCCTCTGAAATTGGTGTCTCAAGCTTGTAAACAGCCATTTTTTTCACCTCACCACTTCAGTTTATGGGTCAAATACTCCACGGTTCCATCAACGCTAACTCGTGCTGAAGCCCTTCTAGCAGCCCAGCAGTTGAAGGCAACAGCGGCTGGAAATGAGGCAGGGTGTCTGAATGCAAAGTCGATGTGCACGCCTAGGACTGTGGTTTTTCCACCCAGCCCCATCGGGCCGATGCCAGTCATGTTCGCCGCTTCGAAAATCTCCCTTTCGAGCGCGGCAATCTCTGGGTCAGCATTGTGTTCAGTTAGTGGTCTCAGCAGGGCTTTCTTCGCTAGTTTCATGGATATGTCAGCTCCGCCTCCCATTGCAACGCCTAGAATGTTAGGTGGGCATGGTTGAGCACCAGCTTTCACTACGGCGTCGATGACGAACTTTTTCAGTCCCTTTATTCCCTCGCCCGGCACTACCATTCCGCCGACGCAGACGTTTTCAGATCCTCCTCCTTTCGTCATCACAGTCAACTCCAAGGTGTCTCCAGAAGTGATCTCCCAGTTCACGTAGGGTATATACCGCCCAGTATTGTCACCACTGTTCTTCCCGCTAAACGGGTTCACTGCGTTCGGGCGCAGTGGAACTTCTTTTGTGGCCCTCTTCGTCGCGTTTATCAACGCTTCCTCGACCTGGTCAAGATTTTTCACTTTGTCTCCAGCTCTCACGTAATAGATGATCGTGCCCGTGTCTTGACAGACAGGCGCCTGATATTTCTCGGCAAGTTCAATGTTGTCAAGAATCGTCTTCAGCTGGGTCTTACCTGGCTCTGTCTCCTCAGCATAGGCTTTTTTCAATGCTTGCTTGACGTCTTCTGGCAGATAGATCACAGCCTGCTTCAGAATGTTGAAAGCCACATTTTCAAGTTTTGGTGTTTCCAACGCCTCCTCCCTCGAATGTTAGCCGATTTCTATGAAAGAACCGTGTACTTATATCTTATCTTGCATCATCCACGAAACCTAATGACATATCAAGAAAGCGACGCTCACAAGCTAGAAGACTTCAAAAAGATCTGACCAGAAGCTCACTTTAACTTACCTCTCCACGGTTTGCTCGTCAGAATGCTTCGCGTGTTTTAAATACGGCGAGTCTTTATGTTTCATGCGTTAAGATGGGGAGAAGTCAATGGCTGAAGAAGAAGTAAAGGAATGCTCTGAAAAGAAGAAGTACGAGTTCTTAGAGGATCTGCCCGGGGTCGGCCCAGCCACGGCCCAAAAACTGAAGGAAATGGGTTTTCACACGATTGAATCGTTGGCCATGGCCACCGCGCGCGAGTTGGAGCCTGCAGGCATTAGCGAGAAAAAGGCCTTCGCCATAATTGAGATTGCGAGATCATCAATCGGTGTTTCTTTTATCAGAGCAGATGAATTACTTAGGTTGCGAAAAGATGTTTTACGGTTGACAACCGGAAGCAAAGTTTTGGATAGGCTTGTTAACGGCGGACTGGAAACTCAGACCATTACAGAGTTTTACGGCGAGTATGGAAGTGGAAAGAGCCAGATTTGTCATCAACTATGCGTGAATGTTCAGCTGCCTCCTGAACGAGGCGGACTTAATGGCTCCGCATTGTATGTTGACACTGAAAACACCTTTAGGACTGAACGGATTGTATCCATGTCCAAGCATTTGGGACTTGACCCAGAGCAAGTTGTTAAGAACATCATCTATGCTGAAGCTTACACTTCCGATCATCAAATGTTTCTGCTTGACAACGCTGACGAAGTGATTAAGCAAAACAACGTCAAACTGATTATTGTTGACTCTCTAACTGCGCACTTTAGAAGCGAATACATCGGACGTGAAATGTTGGCCCCCAGGCAGCAGAGACTGAACAAGCACATGCATAAGCTCATTGGTTTGGCCAGAGCCTTCAACGCCGTGGCCGTCGTATCAAATCAGGTTATGGCCAAGCCAGACGTGTTTTTCGGCGATGCCGTCCACCCCATCGGCGGTCACATCGTCGGCCACACAAGCCACACTCGTTTCTACCTGCGAAGAGCAGCACATGGTCCTATACGCATAGCACGCCTAGTTTCAAGTCCATATTTGCCCGAAGGAGAAGAAATATTCAAAATAACTGAGAACGGCATAGAAGATGCTTCTGAAGAAGAGAAGACTAAACCTCGCGGGCGTTAGAAATGCCTATTCCCTCGGCCTTGGTCACACGTTATTTTCAGCTTCTGGTCACCAGACAGTTCACCGAAGCCGAGCGCGAGTTGGATAGAATCAAACAGAAGATGCAGAAGACAGAATGGAACAGAGGCTACTTTAGAGCTCTGTATGGCATGTTTCTGTCGCGCAAGGCAAACGGTGACGCTTACGCTTTTTTCGCAAAGCTAGACTTAGGTGACAAGACAACGCTGCACTACTATAGGCGAGAGTTTCTGGATCACGTTGGAAACAAGCTTCACGGAGATTTTGACCGCGGATATTTCTCAGCCTGGGCAGATTGCATGCGTGTGTTCAGCCGAATGAACATTGCAAGTATTCCCAACGCGGATAGTGGAACCGGTGAAAAGGAGACGCTTGACACGGTTAGAACTGACAAGAGCCAAGCAACCATGGAGAATTTTCTCGAGAACGAAGAAGACTAAACCGGTCCCGCGATTGCAGTGTACAGCAAAGCCCAGAACACAATCCAAGAAAGCAGGTATACGCCTATTCCTGTGGTGAAAAGTTTCCGCGGGTTCTGCACCCTGGTCTTGAATCTCGATTTCAGGGGGTAATACGAAACCATATAAGTGATCAGCGCCAGAGCCATGCCATTCATGAAAGTGTTGAACTGAAATATCGTACTTGAGATAGTGTTCGTTGCCATCCCGAAGCCAACGCAAAGAAAAGCTGCAACCACACCCAATGCCAATCTCAGCCAATATACTTGCTCCATAGGTTTCATGGACTTTCAGCCTTTGCAGTTTATGCTTTGAATTTGGATTTAAAGTTGCCTATTACTGCACCGCGCACTTTGTGCAGAGTAATTGAGCATACCCTAAGCTTTTTTGAGGATGTACATCCCATCAAACCGAAAATAAATCGACATTTAAACTGAGCAGCTATTCTGGATTTGACAACATGCTCCCATTCGGTGACTGAGAAAATCCTTTGCCTATTCAGGCGTGTTCATCAATGGTCCTTAACAGGTCTTGAATAACTCTCTTTTCTTCGCTATCTAAAGGTAATGCTGGCTTACGTGGGCAGCCAGCTGGCAATCCCTGCAATTTCAGCGCCTCTTTGATGGCTGCAAGTTGATTGTACTTCTTTACAAGCACATCGTTTGCAGAAGCTATGCGTTTTTGCAGTCTTTTTGCCTCTTCGTGTTTGCCATTTCTGAAGGCATCGTACAATCGGCTACATAATGCAGGAAACACGTTTGCCACAGCAATCACCGCGCCTCTGCCTCCCAGCAGGAATGCAGGCAAAGTGATGTCGGCTGCGCCAGCTAGCACTGAGATCTTGCTGCCGACCAACCTTATTGTTTGAGTTATCGTGTCAATGCTTCCGCTGCTGTCCTTAACCCCTATTACATTTTCGTTTTCAGACGCAAGTTGATCAATAAGGTCTGGTTCTAGAGAAAAACCGGTGAACTTTGGAACACTGTAAAGGACTATTGGAACATCGACCTTTTCCAAGACAGTTCTATAGTGCTCATGGATTTCTCTGTTTGTCAGTTTGAAGTAGAATGGAGTCACTATGAGTACGGCATCCACACCTAAGTCCTTCGCATCTTTGGTAAACATGATGGTTTCTTTGGTGCTCATGCTGCCTGTTCCAGCGATCACTGGAACTTTTCCGTTAACCTCATCCACAACGGTTTCGATAACCCTTCTTCTTTCTTGACGCGAAAGATAAGGAGCTTCACCATTACTTCCGCAAGGCACTACTCCTGAGACCCCGTTTTCAAGCCAAAACCTCATACACTCTCTGAGCGCCTTAATGTCGAGTTCGCCTCCACGTCTAAAAGGCGTTATATGCGGCACAAATATTCCATCCAGAACAAGCTTGGGCATGCCTCTTCACTTAGAGTCTAAGATACGGGCATTGTCATATAAGCCCGAACTCGACTGAGCCAAGCCTGCAGAAGCGCTGATGAGTTGTGTGGAGGATTTCGCCATTCGTTGAAAGAGTGCCTATTTATAGCGTTCTGGACCATACCTCTAATGATGGGGGCTGCGAATTGCGAGAGTTTACAAGCTGTGATGTAGCTGTTGCTGTTCGCGAGTTGAAGGAGACGATTCTCAACTCTCGTGTCAATAATGTTTACCAGCTAGACAGCAAAACCCTGCTTCTCAAGCTGCACAAGGCAAACGGGCCTCCGACAGACTTGATTCTGGAGGCTGGCAAACAATTGCATTTGACTTCTTATGCCTTGGAAAAACCTACGGTTCCACCAGCGTTTTGTATGGCCCTAAGGAAATACATTCGAAACGCTCGGCTCACGGGTCTCGAGCAGTACGAGTTTGAACGTGTCGTCACCCTAGATCTCAAGTCTAATGAAGGTAGTTTGCGGCTTGTCACAGAGTTTTTTGGTGAAGGCAATATCATTCTGATAGATGGAGAAAACAAGATTCTGCAAGCGCTAATTTACAAGCGAATGCGAGACAGAAACATTCTTCGCCATGAAGCTTTTCAGTTTGCACCCCCAAGTGGGAAGAACCCGCTAAGAGCCGCTAGAGAAGAACTGCTTGAAGAACTGATGGCTTTCGGGGAAGTGGAGGTTGTCAGGATGCTTGCTCGCCGCCTGAGCGTGGGGGGCACATATGCCGAAGAAATTCTGTTAAGAGCAAAGGTGGACAAAACGAAACAATGTAGTGCATTGAGTCAGGATGAGGTCAGCGAGGTTTTTGAAGGGCTGCAAAACCTAGTTTCACAAGCCGTGAAGGGCCCTCTGGAACCCTTTATCGTTCTGAATAATGAGGGAGATCTCGTCGATGTTGTGCCTTTCAGGCTCCAACGTTATGAAGGCCTTGGCTTCAAGCTTCAAACCTGCAACAGTTTCAACGAAGCCCTAGATGAGTTCTACACTAGGGTCGCATCTGTCGCGAAGGCTTTGGCCGGCCTGAAAGTTGATCAATTGAAAAGGGAGGCTGAAAGGCTAAGACGAATCATCGCGGATCAGCAAAATGTTCTGGCAGAGGCCGAAGCCAATGTTGTCAAGAACAGAAGTGTCGGAGACACTATCTATGCGCATACCACCGAAGCGCAAACTCTCCTAGATAAATTCTTGCTAGGCAAGCAAAAGGGGAAAAAGTGGGATGCAATTACTTCTGAAATTCTTGCTGAAAGAGAAGCTGGCTTGATTCCTAGCGTCTTTTTTGAATCCTTTGATAGCAAGACAGGGATTATCAGTGTTTGTATAGGAGGTCTACGCTTCGGTTTAGATTTGCACATGAACCTATTTGAAAATGCTTCAGGATTCTATGAAAAAAGCAAGCGAGCTAAGCAGAAACTTGACGGCGCTAAAGCAGCTTTGGATGAAACTCGCAAAAAAGCGGAGGAAGCTGAAGCCAAGATAAGTCATGCTGAAGCCTTGGAGCACGTTAGGCCAACCCAAGCTTTGGAGGAAATTGCAGGGAGTAGAATCAAGCATAGGAATTGGTTTGAGAAGTTCCGTTGGTTTACTTCCTCTGATGAATTCTTAGTGGTTGCAGGTAAGGATGCAGTTTCGAATGAAGTTTTGATCAAAAAGCATACTGAGCCAGAAGACATTGTTTTTCACGCCGATATTGTGGGGGCTCCTTTCGTCGTTGTAAAGACAGGCGGCAAACAGTCTAGTGAGCAGGTCTTGACGGAAGCTGCCGAGTTTGCGGCCTCTTTTTCAAGAGGATGGCGTGAGGGCTTCGCAAGCATTGATGTTTATTGGGTTAAACCTGAACAGCTAAGCAAAAGCGGACCTTCCGGCCAACATGTGGCTCATGGAGCCTTTGTTGTAAACGGAAAACGAAACTGGAAGCGAAATGTCC
>CAYGYP010000075.1:0-1230 GCA_964354115.1 uncultured Candidatus Bathyarchaeia archaeon
TGGTGGTCAACTCTTGTGATCTTCACGGTAATGCGCTTGTCGATTGGTAACTGTTTGTTCAGTACCATGGCTGTTTGCTCAACGCCGATGTCTACAAGCGTGCCATCGAGCTTCCTTGATAGAGTTACGCCTTCTCGATATTCACCAAGTCTGAGCTTTTTCATCATACGTTCAAGCGGATGATGTGCCGTTCGCAATGGTGGGAGGATGCCGGCATACTGCAACTCGGGTTCGAGTTTGAAAAGTCTTTTGCGTAGATATTGCGGCGTCTCCATGTAGGAGAGTAGCAGCGCAATCAGATCAATTTCCTGATTTTGATTAGTCTTCGGATTGTCTGGATAGATTATGATCTCGTCGATCTTGAAGATCGCTGCGGCTCTTCCGATTAGTCCTATCTTCGACGTTTTTTCACGCAGATGGGGAGTATCAGAAACAACCGAAGCTGGTAGGGCTATGGAGAGTTTCCTGTCATGCAAATCCTATTTTCCGCCCATCGGTCCTAAAGCAGTTCTCACGATCTTCTGCTTAAAAGCCAAAGGCACAATATAAGACTTACAACGGAACTGAAGAAGTGCGAAAATTGCCAAACCTTGCCATCTTGGACAATCTGGTGGAAATCAGGAAAGTTGACAAAAGTGACATGCTATCCTTTTGCCTTGATGCATACAAGCATTATGAGAAAGCCGCAAAACTAGCCGAGGCAGTCTCCGTCAATTATAGTAGACCACAGACAATCATCGTCGCAGGCATGGGCGGATCGGCGATAGGGGGCGAGCTTCTGAAAGACTGGGCAAACGCTAGAATAGCCATTCCAATCGAGGTTTGCAGAGAATATTCGCTGCCGGCGTATGCAAACAAGAACACACTCGTTTTTGTTGTAAGTTATTCCGGGGAAACGGAGGAGTCTTTGAGCGTTTTTCTTGACGCGTTGAGGCGCAAATGTATGATCGTGTGCGTAAGCTCCGGGGGAAAACTGAGCAAGTTTGCCGAGAAACTGAATATTCCGCACTTGCGCGTCCCTTCAGGTATGGCTCCGCGTGCAACACTTCCCTACCTGTTCGTGCCTCTACTCGTATTCTCGGAGAAGCTGAGCTTAGCTTCGAATGTTGATTCAGAGATTTCCGAAGCCATAAGAGTCCTGAAACGAATTTGCGGTGAGAATTCGCCTAAGAGACCATTGGCAAGCAATTTCTGCAAGACCTTGGCTTCAAACATCAATGGAACAGTTCC
>CAYGYP010000075.1:1330-7717 GCA_964354115.1 uncultured Candidatus Bathyarchaeia archaeon
GAGTTGATGCGAGAAGCATCGTTGAAGCTCTTTGAAGTGTGGAGCAACGGAGACAGCGTACTTGCCAAGATGTCATCTGTCATCAGCATTGGAGATTTTACAAGCGTGTATTTGGCAGTGTTGCGAGGGGTAGATCCGACGCCGGTGAAGACGATAGACATATTGAAAGAAAAGATTAGGCAGAGCGGGCTAAAAAAGAAGATCGTAGGCGAATTGCAGAAACTAACTAAGCAATGAAGTCTGCGAACATCTTCTCAGCCGTTTCAAGAGGCACCATTTCGGGCGGGTGCTTGAAGGCATAAGCGCAGATCGGCATGATGGCTCCTTTCAAGCGTCTGTTCAAGGCGATCTTGGTTGCCCTTATCACGTCTAGCAGGACTGATCCGGCGTTTGGTGCGTCGACCGTTGAAAGTTTCAAGTCTATCTGCATAGGTGAATTGCAGAAATACATTCCTTTGATCCAGAAGTAGCTGTCGCGTTTGTTCTGCAGGAAATCCACGTAGTCAGTCGAGCCGGCCACAACTTCAGCCTTGTAGGGCAGGGCGGACTCAACGGACTTTGTTTTGACTGTTCTTTTTGTGTCGCGTGTTCTTTCCAACGTGTCCAGCGACTCCGTGCCTCCGCCGACGTCAAGCTGATATGTTTGAGTTATGTGAACACCGTTCATTGAAAGCAGTTTGAGCAAAGTCTTGTGTAATGTTGTTGCGCCCACCTGATCGATCAAATCATCGCCTGCGAGTGGCAGCTTGGCCTTTTCGAAACGTCTAGCCCATGAGGAGTCGCTGGCAACGAAGGTGGGAGTAACGTTTACGAAGGCGCAGCCAGCGGCTAACGCTTGCTCAGCGTACCATTCAGATGCCTTCACGGCCCCGCTTGGAAGAAGGTTGACGACGATCTCGGTGTCGCTTTCTCTCAGTATCTTCGCGGCTTTGTCCTCAGGTTGCTTGCTGACGTGCACTATGTGCTTTGTGTATTCGCCTAAGCCGTCCAAGACTGGGCCCTTACTTACGGTGACTTTGGTCGTAGGGACTTCAGTAATCTTTGGAGTGTTGTTAGGCGGGGCGAAAATGGCTTCAGCTAAGTCCTTTCCGGCTTTTCGGTCATCAATGTCGAAGGCTGCGACTATCTCAATGTCCTTGGGGTGAAAGCCGCCCAGAACTAGGTTGCGTAGCCCGGCACATTCTTTGTCTTGCTTGCAGTTTCCATAATATTTCAAGCCTTGAATGAGGGCCGCTGCACAATTCCCAGCACCAATGAGAGCTACTTTTATTTTCGGCAAGTTTGCCACCTTATTGGCTTTCTGTTATTTGTGATTTACTTATAAAACGCTACGCTTCGCGCATGTCGGAATTGGGAGGTGATCTAGAGCATGGCTTTTGCGGCCAATCTAGTTTGGAGATTTGCTGATTTGAAGATTTATTATTAGGTAAGTCTTAACCTCTTTGATCATTCGATTTGAGGGAGGCTGAACAGCGTTGCCAGACGAAGCTAAAGCCGCAGACAAGTACACCATAATCAACGAGCTAGCCCGCCGAAGAGGATTCTTCTGGCAATCGTATGAAATATACGGCGGCGCCAGCGGGTTTGCGACATATGGGTCATTAGGTGCAAGGCTGAAACAAAACATTGAAAGAAAACTTCGTGACCTCTTCATAAACAAGCTTGGAATCCTTGAAATAGAGTCACCTATAATCACTCCGGGCAAGGTTTTTGAAGCTTCAGGCCACGTTCAGCACTTCAAGGAGCCTATGGTCGAATGCCTCAAATGCAGGAACAGATTCCGTGCAGATCATCTGCTTCGAGAATTTGCCAACGTAAGCGAGGGTGAGGCTGAAAAACTAACCCTAGAAGAGCTGAAAGCAGCCATTGAAAAGTTCAAGATTTCCTGCCCAGACTGCGGCGGCCAGCTTGGTGAACCCAAGCACTTTTTGACCATGTTCAAAACGACCATTGGTCCATACTCAGAAGCGGTTGGCTACGGAAGACCTGAAGCTGCGCAGGGTATATTTGTCGAGTTCAAGCGCCTATACGAGATGGCACGCGAGAAACTCCCTTTCGGCGCTTTGCAGATAGGTCACGTCTTAAGGAACGAGATTTCGCCGAGACAGGGTCTGATAAGACTACGAGAGTTCACTATAGCGGATTTAGAATTCTTTTTTGACCCGGAAGAACCAGACTGCTACTTGCTGAAAGAGGTGGAAGACGAGACGTTAAGACTACTGCTAGCTGAAGACAGATTGAAAGGATCGGAGAAAATCGCCGAAGTCACCGTGAAAGAGGCCCTGAAGAAAGGCCACATCAAGGCTGAATGGCAAGCGGTGTTCATGGCGTTAGCCAAGAAGCTATTGAATGATCTAGGCGTTCCAGCTGAAAAACAACGTTTCATTGAAAAACTCCCTTGGGAGAGAGCTCACTATTCTCTTCAAAGTTTCGACCAGGAAGTCTGCGTTGAGCGTTGGGGTTGGGTTGAAGTCTCGGGGCACGCCTACAGGACTGATTATGATTTGAAATGCCACGGGGAGTGCGGCTGTGTAGACATGTTTGTCTTTAAGGAATATGAAAAACCCGTGGAAAAAGAGCAAGTTGTTGTAAAGCCGGTGATGGCCAAGCTTGGGCCGATTTTCAAAGCCGAAACTGGAGAGGTGAGTGAACTGCTTTCTAAGGCTGACCCAAGCGAGGTTGAGGCTGGTTTGAAGAAGAAAGGCCATTTTGCTCTTGGAAAATACAAGATTCTTCCAGACCATGTGTATATTTCTCGTGAAAAGACTGTTGATCAAGGGAGACGCTTTATTCCACATGTTGTCGAGCCAAGCTTTGGCTCAGATAGGCTTCTCTACGTCGCGCTCGAATATGCCTACCACGTCAAAGATGATAGGGCAGTGTTGAGCTTTCCTCGGGACATCGCTCCCACCCAAGTTGGCATTTATCCACTCGTGAGCAAAGATGGACTGCCAGACAGGGCTGCCAAACTGCATAAAGCATTGCTGGATGAGGGTTTCATAGCTGAGTATGACGAGGCAGGCTCGATTGGCAGGCGATATGCTCGCGCGGACGAGGTCGGCATACCCCTTGGCATAACAGTGGACTATGATACGCTCGAAAATAATACGGTCACCATTCGCGACCGCGACTCATGGGTGCAGGTGAGACGTGGAATTGAAGACTTGCCCGAGCTATTGCGCAGATATTTCAGGGCAAAAATCGATTTTAAAGATCTAGGCAGCCTAGTTGAAAGCTGAGTTTTAGTTAACTTTTTTAACGCTCCAGCATATCATAGGGTAGGAAAAATGTCCCATTTTTGTGGGCGGGAAAAATATTGGTGCTTCCAGCAGAGACTGAAGAGCGGGTTAAGCGAAGAGCCCTTGAAGTTTGCCAGGATCATCTACGCAAGGTGTTAGATGCCACTCGGAAGGTTCCTCAAATAATAGACTGCTTCATCAAGAACGACAAGGATACGGCCAGGAGACTTTTCAACGAAATTAGAGCTGGCGAGGAAGAAGTTGACAAGGCTCGTCGGCTGGTATCGCAGGAATTGGCGGAAATAGGAGCCATACTGATCAGCAGAGAAGACTTTCTCAGATTTACAAACCTGACGAGTGAGATAGCTGATTTTTCCGAAGGTATAGCTTTCCGCTTGGTCGAGATGATGGATCACAACTGGAATGTTCCAGGAGAAATAAAGAAGGAGTTGTTGAAGCTTTCTGAAGCTGTTCTGGACACTGTGCTTAGACTTAGAGAGACAATGATGGTTCTCAGCTACGGCTCAGCTAAAACTATGGAAAAGGCCAAAGATGTGGAGACTGCTGAAAGGGTTGTTGACGATATTTACCGCGAGCTTGAAATAAAATTGCTGAGCAGCAAACTTGATTTTCCACCCATGATCTTGTTGAGAGATGTTCTCCAACTACTCGAAGATTCAGCAGACAAGGCTGAAGATGCCGCTGACGCAGTTCGCATCCTGTCCTTCATCATGTAAAGGGCGAAGGAAACCGATGCCTGAGAAAATTCCCGTGGAATTCATTGAGAACTTTCTAGTCGTGTGGAACACGCAGAACGGTTCAGAACTTTACAAGAAAGGATACTATGGAAAACCTCTTGGAATTGCTAAGCCAAAAATCCCAGAATTCAACGTTCCACTAATTTTGGATTTGATGGAAGGCTTGTACCTAGCTGAAAAGGGAACCATCAAAGTTTACGAAGGTTCAGGAAAAGAGAAGGTCGATCTCAAAAAGCTTAGGCGTATGGCCAAGCAGTTGTATGAGGAATTCGACGAAAAATATGCTGTTTACCATGACCTGCGTGATAAAGGCTTGGTGGTCACGCCTGGAATAAAATTCGGATGCGATTTTGCCGTCTACAAGCATGGACCAGGCGTTGAGCATGCTCCATACATGGTCTCAGTGAAGAAGGCTAAGTCTTCGATGACGGCCACTGAAATTGTTAAGGCTGGAAGACTAGCGACAACTGTGAGAAAAAGGTTCATCATTGCCGTGCCTGACTTGGAGAAAGGTAGGATAAGATATCTCATCTTCAAGTGGTTCAAAGCATAGAAGCTCAGCTTTTATGCAGCTGCGAGGATTTTGAATGTTTCCGTTGTAGACGATTCCGATTCAGCCGACATGCAGCATCTCAGCTTCCAACGCGAGTGGGATTTCTAGCCTGACATGATTGTTTGGTTCTCGAATTGTCCCCTCACGTACTGATGGGGATAAATTTTTGTCGCAGTGAGTTTGCAGCCTTCTGCTATAATCACGTCGTCTGCGATGACCGAGATCGAATCCATGACAGTTCGTTTTTTCGGGTTTGAATTAACTGTGACGTGTCTGCCAACGATGCTTTCTTTTATCTGTGCTTTTTCTCCTATTATGACTCTGTCCATGATGGCTGAGTTCTCTATCAGGGCATCTTTGCCGACTTGCGTGTAGTTGTCAATGCATGAGTTCGCAATTTTGACGCCGTCGGCTATCTTGCAGTGTCTCCCTATGAGAACTGCTCCTTCCGCCTCAATTTTCCCCTGTCTTATTTTTCCGATGATTTCTCTTCGGCTTTTCATCGATTCGATGCTTTCGCCTTGAATCCAAATCCTTTCTTTTTCGCTTATTCTTCCGCCGAAATCCGTTAACGATGAGAAACGGCCCATAAGCATGTCGTTCATGGCCTGCAAATAGTGTTTAGGAGTGCCCACATCATACCAGCTGCCCTTCAAAGTGTAGCCGTAAACTGGTCTTCCAGTTCTTATCAAGTAGGGAATGAAGTCAAAGCCGAAATCTAGGCGGTGTTCTTCTCTGATTATCTGTTTGACTCCTTTTTCTTTGAATATCTTTCTGATTTCCGGCGAAACCATGTACAAGCCTGTGTTGGCAAGGTTTGAGGGGGCCTCTTTAGGTGATGGTTTTTCAACGAATCTGGCGATTCTTCTTTCTTTGTTTATGTCAGCGATTCCGAAGCCTTCAACGTTGTCAACTTCCCTCAATGCTATGGTCATGACGGCTCCTTTCTTTTCGTGGAATTCCACAATCTCTTTCACGTTGATATCAAAGATGTTGTCGCCTTGAACAGCGAAAACAGGGTCTTTCACATTATAATAGTCCATGCTTATTCTTGCAGAGTCTGCGCTTCCAAGGTCATCCACGTTGGGCTGATATTTCATGTGAACCCTTGGGCTTATACCATATCTTGAGGAGAACCCGTATCCTGACTCAAAATAGTCGTGCAGATCTCTGTAGTTCGTGTAGCCTTTCACTCCGAAAATGAAGTTCCGAATACCTTGGCGTGCGAGCGACAACAGTGAAAATTCTATCATCGGCCTGTTAACAAGTCGGATGCACGCCTTGCTTGTCTCGGCCGTCAAAGGGAGGAGCCGTTTCGCCTTTCCTCCGACTGGAATTATCACTCTCAGCCTTTCTGGTGCGTAGTTGTCGTTCAAAAGCTTACCACCAATGAGCTTTTTGATAAATTACTTGGATGAGCGTATTAAACTTTCTAGTTTAAACGTGAATTTTATAACCTTCTTTAATGAGATCGTTATGCAACTTGTATAAGGCTTGAATGTTTATGGAAAAGGTCAGCGCATGTATCCGCCTGATTCGTCCCGTAAACTGTGCAATGATGGGGTTTGCAGTCATAATCGGCGCATTGTTGACGGGCTTGCGTGATCTGAATGCTTATTGGCTGAGCCTTGTTTTCGGTTTTGTAACAGGTTTCACGTTGACTGCTGCTTCTATGGCTATAAATGACTATTATGATCGGGAAATCGACGCAGTTAATGAGCCGAAACGCCCAATTCCAAGCCGCTTGGTCAAGCCTAGGGAGGCTCTGGCCCTTGCACTCTTTCTTACGGTGGTGGGCTTTCTAGTCGCTGCTTTCACAAACATACTGTGCTCCTTA
>CAYGYP010000076.1:0-7516 GCA_964354115.1 uncultured Candidatus Bathyarchaeia archaeon
AATGACGATCAAAAGGAAAAGCAGGGTTGGACAATGGATGAATGGAATAAGCTCGTCACGAAAATTTGCCCATTCACCCGAAAACCCTGCGTTGAACAGATCGACCCGGCAGGAGACTGGAGTCCCGGAAACGTGCGCCAGTGCAATTTCCTCGGCGAGGATGCATATAGCGATGAATGCCGGATCACGAGGTTCCTTGATAACATCAATGATGGACCGCTCGGCGAGATGCTCGGTGTCTTTCTTCATCATCAGACGTTCGGCCGACTGCCGGGACGCCATCAGTGGGTAGACAAGCAAGGCAAGACACATTTTGGGGAGTGGGATTGGCAAATTTGGTGATAGTGAGCATGAACGGCCGGCGGGGTCTTGTCAGCGGTTGGGTCCTCTTCCGCGGGGATCCCGCCCGGCCATCGAAAAAAGAGGACCAGGGCGATGCCGGATGAACAGGCAAAGCAGCCGAATCCTGAACCGGTGGGACTATCGGGCTTCTTCGGTCTTCTCGCCCGGCTGCGAGACCTGGACATTATTGCTGCATGGCCCGGAGGATGGGCGAAGGTATTTATTGTGCTCTATTCAAGACGGAATCCGCAGGGCTTCGCATGGCCTAGTCAGACTTGCCTTGCGAGAGACGCCGGTGTTGATAAGCGAACCGTGCGCCGGTTCCTACGATGGGCTAAGGTCGCGCTCGGTATCCGCGTCACCCGGCAAGGACGCCATATGTCGTATTACCTACCGCTCGCCGAACCGCTCGACCCGTTCCTATCAGACCACGCCCTCAACCGTAAAAAGGGCCGAAAAAAGGCCGGTAAGAGGACAGCCCAACACCCCCTAACGACTGAGGAACAAAAACTTGCATAATCCCAAATATGCCCGGACAGAGGACACCAGTGTCCTCTTACAAGCCCAATATAGGTGTTGGCGTGTCCTCTCACAGAGGACAGCACAACACCCCCTAAGAAGTTCCATTGAAGAAGTTCCATTAAGAGAAGTATTACGGTTCTTCCCCCCAAAATGCGGGGGTCAGAAGCACCATTCAAAATACTCACCTATGAACTTAAAAGAGAAGACATGAAGACAAAAGAGAAAACTTCACTTAACGGAAAGGAGAAAACATGACGGAAAAACAAAACGCCCCGAAGACCACAGAGACTTCCCATGTCGTCGATCTGGAGCTCTTCCAATTAGGAATGTTCCGGACGCTCGTTGAGCTCTTGAAGCTCGAAAAGTGTGTCCGCGATTTCGCGCTCGGCAAGATCCCGGATAAGGCGGTCATCTACCAAATCCAGGATGGCATTGACCATCTCTCTGATGCAAGGAAGACCATTCTCAATAGCGTACCCCAGGCAGCGGAGAAGGAAAAAGCAGGAAGGGAAGTCATCGCCATGCTTGAGAAGAGCCTGGATAAAGCGAAGATGGCGAGTAAATGATGACCTTCGACCTCATCCATTACTGCCGTATCTGCGGCGCAGCGTTCGTCACCCGAGATGTGGATGAGTGGATGTGCCGGGATTGCAGGCGAAATACCGGCCAGAGAAACCCGTCTTCCGACCCTGCTTCCGGCGCCTATAAACGGGGCCGGTCAACTGTCTCTCAGTCAGTCGGCCATATGGGGAAAATAGGGGCGATGATGTCATGTTTTGTCATGTTCAGCGACATGGGCAAAAGTTAACATGCTGATATTAAAAGAGATACGATTATGAGCAATATGCCAGCGAAAACTCAGGGCCGCCCCATAACTCACGGGATAAAGTTTTGGCTGAGACACGGCAAGATCAACCCTTCAGTCAGGGGATACAAGAAGCTCCAGCGTTTCCTGGAAGACCTGGAGAAGCAGCTCATCGAGGAGCAGGGCGGCCTCAGGAACCTCACGGCAGCCAGGGAGATGTTGATTCGTTCGACCATACGCGGTTATGGCGTGATTCTCCTCACCGAGATGTATGTTGCCAAGTATTCGGTTATCCGGCCGGACATGGCAAAGCGGGGCGTCCTCCAGTATCAACCGATCCTTGAAAAATCGTATTGGGGCGCCCAAGCTCAGATACGGCAAAGCCTCATGGCGCTGGGCCTCGACCGGGCGCCTATGCCCGAGCCTTCCCTTGCCGAGATCATCCGGGAGTTCGATGAGAAGAAGGCGGCCGATGAGGGCGGGGAGAGGCAGGATAAGGCCGAGAAGGGCAGCGGGGCCGGTGCAGAGGACGGGGGGCAGGGGATGAAAACGGCAACCGTTGCCGATTCTCCCAGGGAAGGCGCCGACGAAGGGATCGGAGATGAGTGAGGTGACTTCCCCTTGCCGGCCTGCAATTGCCTCACTACGGGCCTCCTGGCGCGATATTCCAGGCAGCCGGGGAGAGGCGGATGAGTAAAGAGAGGCTGAGCGGGCTGCAGAAGTGGATTTTGACTGAGGCTTATAAGAGGGGTCGAAGAAACCTTAGTAGTGGGTTTCCTTCCCATTGGACTGAAGATTACATAGTTAAGAACGGCCTGGGATTTATGCTCAATCAATATTGGATCGGCACGGATGACATTCACAAGGAATATTTCGGGCACACAAAAGCAAATCCGGTCAAGTCCGTAATACTATGCCGAAGCATCGCAACGCTCGGGGAGAGGGGATATTTCGAAACAAAAAGACTGAGGTATGAACTTAGTCGCCCCGGCACGGACATTCAGGTCGTCCTCTCTGAAAAAGGAATAGACAAAGCTAAAAGTATAATGGTGGGACAAAAGTCCCACGATTATACAATAAGGAAGCCCAGCGGGGGCTTAGGAGCATGAGATGAAAGAGCATGAAAACGAGAACCGGCTGATCGCCGAGTTTGACAAGAACTCCATGGAGATGATCAAGGTTCACCTGACCCGCTGGCACGATACCGACTATGTCGATGTCAGGGTATGGGTGAAGGGCGACCCTGGTCATCCGGGAGCGGACCAGCCGACAACGAAAGGGGTCAGGCTCAACGCTGAGCTGTTGCCGGAGCTGCGCTCTGCGCTGGATATGGCGATTAAGGCGCTGGAGGACGGACCGGTCGTTGAGATTGTGCGGGATGGCGGCCAGGGGGCGGGAGAAAGTCGCTGATGGCGCACCTGGGCGGCCATACGGCGCTGTTAACGGGCTCAGGACGGGCGATCTCGGGGAATACGATGTCGGCTACGCGCTGCCAGGTCTGCCTGGGGCCTGTGGACAAGGGGAAGAAGCTCTGTTCCCCCCGCTGTCGGATGGTGAAATGGGGTGCAAATGCCTTGCTGGAGGCATGGCGGGAGGGCCGGGCTGACGGCCTGCGTGATATCGTCCGGCAGATCACAGGGGTGAAGCGGTGAACGCCGTAGCTAAGGGCAAGCGGAAGGAAAAGCTCTGTGAGGATGAGCTTCGGGCGAAGGGATATCTCACGTGGAAGACGATTCGCCATCGCTTCCTGAATATCGACCTTTTCGGCCTGTTCGATGTAGTCGGCCTAGCGCCGGATGGGAGCCACTTGCTTTTCATCCAGGTAAAGAGTGAGCGGGTAGCGAATGAGGTTCGGGATCGAGTCCGGGCGCTGAGGATGCCGTCGGGATGCCGGAAAGAGATTTGGATATGGAAGCAGCGGCGGGGATGGGTGAAGGAGTTTTACGAATGACCATCATCGAGGCGATTCGAAGCAAGAAGGTCTTCGGCGCCTTGCCGATGTTCAGGGATTTGGGCAGTTGGGCGAATTGGCTGATTTGCCTCAAAACGATTTTCGCCTTGCCGATGGATGAGCAGGAGTTTCAGGTTTATCAGCGATTCACGGGCCGCGAACTCGCGCCGGTTGAGCCGTTCAAAGAAGTTTTTTTGATTATCGGGAGACGCGGGGGGAAGTCATTTTTAAGCGCGCTCATCGCGGTTTTTTTGGCCGTGTTCAAAGAATGGGGGATCACGATCGGGCGGGGTTATATCGTATGCCTGGCCACAGACAGAGAACAGGCCGGTGTCGTGTTTTCATATATCAGAGATATCCTTCGGTTGCCTGTATTCAGGGGGATGGTAAAAGAGGAGCTGAAAGAAGAAATTTTGCTCAATAAAATTTCTTTGGCCGTGCATACATGCAGCTATAGAGCCCTGCGCGGCTATCGAATTTTGGCGGCAATTTGTGATGAAGCGGCCTTCTACCGTGAAGCCGGCCGGAATCCCGCGGGTGAAATTTTGACCGCTTTGCGTCCGGCCCTGGGCGAAAATGAAGGAAGTGTTTTGCTGGTCCCGAGTACACCCTACAGCAAAAGCGGCCCATTATTCGAAGCATTCCGGGATAAATATAGTCAGGACGATCCGGCGGTGCTTGTATGGAAGGCGGGGACGCTCGACATGAATCCGACATACTCGAAAAAAGTAATCGAGCGGGCGATGGCCGAGGATGTTCAGGCGGCGGCTTCAGAATACCAGGCCGAATTTCGGGCTGATTTGGAAGCCTATCTTTCTATCGAAGCGGTCGAAGCCTGTGTTATTCCCGGTCGTTTCGAGCTTCCCCGAATTGCCGGGCAGTCATATAAAGCAGCCATCGACAGCTCTGGAGGCCGTGGCGATGATTTTGTTTGTTGCATATTTCACGCTGAGGGCTCCGGTGATAAGGCGCGAATTATTCAGGACCTCATCCGGATCAAACATCCGCCACTGAATCCACAAAATACGATCAAGGAATTTTCAGAAATCATAAAAAGCTATGGTGTCCAGAGCGTAAGCGGGGATCGTTACGCGGCAGAATTTTGCAGCTCCGAATTTGAACGGGCGGGTCTCTACTATAAAAACTCGGAATTAAATAAGAGCGCAATTTACCAGGAATTCCTTCCTCTCATCATGCAGGGTAAGGTTGAACTTCTTGATTTCAAACAACAGATCGTTGAATTGCGACAGCTTGAACGGCGGACGGGACGGGGAACGGGCAAGGATATTATTGATCATCCTCAGGGCGGATTTCACGATGACGCCGCGAACTGCGCGGCACTCGGCGCAATCATCTGCAATAAATCGTTAGATACCGGCGCCGTTTGCGGCACGATCGATCGTTCGGTTTATCCTTCCGACGATGGCGATGATATCAGGCCAAGTTGGGGGCGGAGCGAAGCCGTCACCCGATTTGCCGAAACGGTTTTCAGAAAACGATGATAGGCATCAGGCATTGTTTGCTGTTTGCCGGGCCAAGACGTTTTTTGCAAGCCATATCCGGCGGCTGCGGCGTCCGGCCTGGCTTTTTTATAAGGAGACATGAATGGCAATCGAAAAAAGAAAAAAGCCACTCTCAAGTTTTGAGCTATTCGGCGAAGACCTAAACCGCCCAGATGGGCCGCTCGAGGAACGCGAGCTAAAAATCCGAGAGGGCATTTTCCGGTGGCGTGAAAAGCAGCGCCGGCAATTGATCCGGATGGGCGTCAAAGTGTCCGAAGAAAAAAACACCGTAAAGAAGGAGAAAGAATGAGCAAGAAAATTTTGACAACGCGGGATGTCCCCCGGCATGAGGTCGATGACCGGGCGGGGCCGGGCGGCGGCAGCATCATGACGGGCCGACCGCCGGGGCTGTCAAAGGATGATTTCATCGCCAAATTCGGGACGGAAGGGGAAAAGGATGAGGTTTGCCGGGCGATTGTAGAACGGCGGTCGAAGTTGCCGAGATGGATTTATCAAACCTGCCCTGAATGCGCCTGGAAATCAAAGCGGCCGTTCGGCGATTCGGATGTTCGAAAATCGGAAAGGCCGGATTATTGCTTTTCATGCAACCGGCCTGGCTATGTGGACGGGGCAGTTATGCGGCCCATGAAGGCGGCGGAAATCGTGGCTTTTGAGAAAGAAGTTGCCGAAAAAGCAGCCAAGACAAAAGAGCGGGAATTCCGGGCAGCATTTTTTAATGAGAATCATCGGAGGGCGGGGCTCGGGCTTTCGCCGTTCACCCAAGCCGAATTCAGGGAACGCCAGAAAGTAGAGTGGCTCGCAATGGCCGGAAAGGGAGGGAAGAAATGAGCCGTGAAAACGGAGACAAGTATCTCGACCCGAAACGAAATCCCCTTATCAAAACTTATGATGAAGACCACACTCCAGCCGATAATGATGAAACGTCGGCGGACCCTGAAGGCCGGATCCCATTTTGGCCGGAGGATCGGAAGAAGGCGGGCTTAGTCGGCAAAGAGGAGACCCTTGAGCTTCTTGAAAAAGATGTTTTAAACCTCATGGGAGACGGCTCCGGGGCTTATGAAATCGTGGTCGAAGATGGAGAAGTCATGCCGCTTTTTGCCATCACCCGGACAGTCGATGGAAGACTTGAGGTTAAAACGGCCGAGGGCGAGCTAAAAAATTTTGGTGATCTAACAGCGTTGGAGCGGAAGTTAATTCTGCATGACTTGAAAGTCAGAAAGTGATTTCAGGCAGAGTGAAAGCGAATGAATAACCGGAGATGACCGCAGGCCGTCCCTGCTGGTAGATAAAAAAAGACTTGACAAGTCATAGACATTTTACTATATTATAGGTATGATCGATTTAATCAGGGAGCTTCAGGGTCTTCTCAGGGAAAAACAAATCTCCCCGGAGACGGCAGCGCGTTTCATCGGGTGCACGGGGCGTCAGGT
The DNA here is from genome assembly GCA_964354115.1 of uncultured Candidatus Bathyarchaeia archaeon. Taxonomy (GTDB): domain Archaea; phylum Thermoproteota; class Bathyarchaeia; order Bathyarchaeales; family Bathycorpusculaceae; genus DASPTR01. The sequence goes on from CAYGYP010000076.1 coordinate 6,574, forward strand.
GAGGCGCTGGATTGATGGGGAATCAATGCCGATTTTTGGAAGTCGTCTGGCAATCCGGCGCGGCATTCGGCGAATCAGGAAGAACCTTTGAAGGGGGAAATCAAAAATGTATTCTTTCATTGTAATTTTACAGGCAATTTTTCATTATCTCGGCATTGCCGGCATTGGATTGGGAATTATTGCTTTTTTATTTGGCAATAGTGCCAGGGGGCGCGATTTGCTTATCGGTGGTGTTTCTTTCATTGTGCTGAAGTACATCTTGGGATTTATTTTTGTGTCTTATTTATCGCTGAGGAAAAAAGGCAAAAAGTGAAAATTAGTGCAAACATGATAACAAAAGGAGGCATGATGGCGAAGCAAGAACGAAGATACAAGTTGAGGCAGATCAAGAATCTCGTCAAGAGGGCGGACGGCCGCTGGATGATCGACATCACGTTCACGAAGCCGGAGGGCGGAATTAAACGAATCCGCCAGGACTTCGCGACAAAAGAGGAAGCCTGTGCCCATCTTGATCTGCTCCGGGCCCGGAAGGCGGCGAAGAAGTTGGGGATTGACCGGCCGGAGCTGAACGGCGGCGATGCGTTGTTCAAGGACTTCGCCGAGAAATTCATCAGCACCCACTCCATCCACAAGCGGGCGAAGACACAGGCGAGCCATAGGACTTGTCTTAATAGTCTTCTGAAATCCGACATCTTCAAGGAGAAGAAGCTCACCGACATCACGCCGGAGGCGATCTCCGACTACATGACGCAGCGGGCAGCGGAGAAGAAGATCTCCGCAAACAGGGAGCTTTCTTTCCTCAAGCTCGCATTAGGCAAAGCCGTTGAATGGGGAAAGCTCAGCAGGAATCCGGCAGATTGTCAGAACAAGTTCCCCGAGCCGGAAGGCAATATCAGGCCGCTCACAGACAATGAGGCCAAGCGGCTCATCCTGGCGGCGGCAG
>CAYGYP010000077.1:0-7467 GCA_964354115.1 uncultured Candidatus Bathyarchaeia archaeon
TGATTGACACGACCGTGGGGATGCACTTAAGAGTTATTCCTAAACGGGGAAAAGGGGATGGATGGCGTGTTTGAGCGGGTTTTAGGTTGGGGTGTTTGGTTGTGTTTTGAGCTGGAAAGCAGGGGTACCCCTCTCCCCCTAGGTTTTTTTCGTGCACGGTATCGTGTGCGGGGTTTTTGTGGGGGTTTGGGCTGATTCTGTGGGCGATTTTTCAGTGGGATGTATGTTGGGTGCGCGCTATTTCTGATGCGCGATGTGTGACCTGTGCAGGTCAAGTGTATGTGGTCTGGATTTTAGAGGTAAAGTGCCGCATTTTGCCAAGACCAGTGACCGGGAGTGAATCTACCAACTCGACTCTTACGTTGGCGATGTCGGCAATACGCCAGTTTATGGCCTTCAATATGAAATCCGTGTGCCCTTGCTTGTAACCCTGCGTGGGAACGATTTTTATCACGATTTCATCGTACGTCTGTTGAACGATCTGGAAGTCCTTTATCGGCAGGTCTTCAAACACGGTTTGCACGTCACGAAAGAATGTAAAGGTCCCGTCGCTGTGAACGAAGTACTCGTAGTCTCTTCCAACAGGAGAAAACAATGACAGCTTTCTGCCGCATGGGCACTCATCTCTTAGTATCGTTCCCGTGTCGCCTATGTCATAGCGAATGAATGGCATCGCGTAATTATTCAGGCTAGTGATTAGCACTTTCCCCTCTTCTCCGGGTGCAGCAGCTTCCCCGTCCTTTTCGATCTGAACAAGCACGTTTTCGTCGGCAACGTGGTGCCCCTTGTGGCTTCCGCATTGAGAGGCAATTTGAGGAACTTCGGTGCTGCCATAGCGGTCATAGACTTTGCAGTTGAACGCTTTTTCAATCGCTTTCCGATAATGTGGAAGCAGCTGTTGACCGTACGTAAAGACGCCTCTAGGACGTATTGTGTGTGTACCATTTTGCAACAAGAATGTAGCCAATATGTTTGTTGAACCGGCAGCGCCCAAGATATAGTCGGGCTTGAACTTCTGCAGCGTCAGGCTGAATGAAGCCAGAGTCTTCTCTGAAAGATTGATGGTATTCAGTAACTTGCATCTCAACGTCAGACGTCTTAGCCTCTCCAACGGGCGAGTCAACACGTCACCGGGGCGGACGCGGCGTATGTGCACGTACTTGTCTCCGGGTCTGTATCCTCCCCATCCGTATCCGCGTAGTTCAGCGGCAACGTGCCAAGGTATCTCTGCTTTTGTGAGGTAAAATCGCAATGGAGCGGCGGTTGTGCCGCTGGTCGCACATGCGACTATTCTGCTTTTCTCAAGATTCTGGGTGAGCAGCTCCCCGGACTTGAGCCTAAGCGAAGACCTTTTCAGAATTGGAACTCTCTGCATGTCCTCAAGTCTGTTGAAATTCGATGGTCGGAAACCGTTGTCCCGCAAGATTCTGTGATAGTAGGGAACGTTTTCGTAAGCGTGTCTCAAAAGAGCTTTCAGTTTTTGTGTTTGCAGTTTCTTTAGTTCTTCTTTTTCCATCCATTGTGTCCTTTCAAGAATCCTTCTGTAGTAGGAAAGGCTTCTGCCTGTGAATCTGTCATATGTCGAAGAGAGGAAACGCACTAGACGCATGTACAACCTATTTTCTCCTTAAGCACGTTTGCTTGTGCAAAGTCAAGCAAAATCTTCAAAACTCGTTCGCTTCCATTGTTCCTTTTTCAAAGCTCAAAAAGAGCTTCACCGAGCAGATATGATTTGTGGAAAAGTCTTCTAGAGCCCGGTAAAATTCACTTTTCGCTTGTGACTATCGTTGGGTTGAAAAAGGGAGGGTGGGAGTTGGGTGTGCGGTTAGGCATTTCCTGCGATGATTGTTATGCAAGTGAAACTGGTGAACCCGTTGACGTTGGCTGATACAGACAGAACCAAGAGTGCAGCGACGCTGGTTCCCTGTCCGAGTACGAAGCTTTGTCGGTTCCAGGTCAGAGTGATGTACGACGCGGCGGCAGACGGATTCCAACTTGTCACAGTCATATTCAGTGTCAAGGCGGTGTTGCCTGTGTTTTTGACGTAGATTGTTCTGTTTGCTGACGTGCCGGGTTTCAGTGTTCCCCAGTTCAATGTTGATAGAGCTTGTGTGCAGGCGCTGTCTTGGAAGACTCCTACGTTTAGCGCTTCTACTGTGCCATTGTGGCTGACTGTTGTGCTGGGCTGGTTGACTGCGAGCACGGCGACCATCATCAGGATGGCGGCAACGGCGATCCCGGTTCCTGCGACGAATCTCTGCAGAGCCATGTTTTCTTCGCCGAAGCGTATCGAAAGTCGTGAGTCATAATAAACGTTTCCGTATTCCTGTAAAACACAAATACACGGTGGTACTCTAAGATTGGATTCGCTACAGCTTGTCTAGAGTCCAGTTTGAGTGGGACGATGACTCGATATCAAACTCGCGCTGTGAAACTGTAGTGGATGAGGCCTCCCCTGTAGGATGGATACGTATTGAGTATCTTCTCCTTGTACCCTAAGCCTTTCATGTACTTGACGACCTTGTCCTTGTCTCTGACCAGAACTTCAATGACCACGGTAGGCTTCTTGTTCATCAAGGTCTTCTCCATACCTTTGACAACTTCGTATTCGGCTCCTTCAACATCCACCTTGACGAGATCCACATTGCCAATCCCGTTTTCTGTCAGTATGTTGTCGAGAGCCTTTAGGGGTACTCTACGAAAGCCCTTCCCAAAATCCTGCTTGACCGAATGTTCAGCAGAGTTTGGACCGAGAAAGAGAGGGATCTCTCCGTCCGTGGATCCTGCAGCGACATTGAGGGCAACACAGTTTCTCAGTGCATTGATTTTTATGTTCTTGAGCAGGAACTCGAAATTGTCCTTATCAGGCTCCACAGCTACTACTCTGCCGCTGCCGCCGACCATTCTTGCGGCCCTTACGGTATATTTACCGATATGAGCTCCAACATCGATAAATTTCATGCCATTTTGGAGGACGAAGACGTTTCTCAATTCATCTTCCCATGAAGGAGAGAAAACAAAAAAATCATGGATTGAACCTATGTAGAATTTGACGTCTGTTTCGAGCAGGAAACCCCGAACGGCCAGGTCAAAATATCTCCTCATTCTTGAAGGACCTCGGCCTTGAAGAACGCTAAGCAAAAAAATAATGAAGATCTTCATTTTGCTCGAGGAAGTCTTTCCAGTCTCAACGCTTACAACAAGAGCTTCCGCCTTTTGACGAAGAAGTGATAGCACGAACGCTCATGTCTCCTTCTAGGATGTTCCGCGCGGGCGGTTGGAATGGGCGTTCAGATCCAGAATCATTCATCCATCAGACTCCTATAAACAGAGATATATTTAGGTACAACCACCTCGTCCCAATCATGCTCGATCCGTGCGCGGTTCATAGCGTTTCTGGACAGTCTACTTGCATAAGTTTTATCATCCAGAATTGATTCTATCGCGGCGACGAGCTCTTCGGGATCAATAGTCTCCAATACAATACCACTCGACTCGTCGACCACGTCTGTATTTGGGCTGTACTTGTTAATTATGGGGGGAACACCGCTTGCCATCGCTTCCAAGACTGCCGTGGAATGGCCGCTCATCAAATGGTAATTGACGTAGGCATTTGAGACTTTATAAAGAGACTTGAGCTCATTCATGGAAAGCCTCCTTGAAATGATCCGTACACTATTTTGAATGCCTAATGCTGTGATGAGCCTCACAATTTCATCGTAGTGACTAACTCTTCCTATTTTGAGTATCAACAGTACTTCTCTCTTCTTGGCCTTTAACAGCTTAAAAGCTTTCAGCAAAACCTCAAGACCCTTTCCTTTGAAGAGATGTCCCAAGAACAGGACTCTGTGAGGTTTGTCCAGATTGAATTTGCTCTCCGCCATCTTCACCTCAATGGGATTTAGGTCGGGGGAAAAAAAACCTGCATCCACGCCATGAGGCACGACGGATATCTTGTCGGCATCTATTCCATAGAACCTAATCATCATTGATTTCATCCTCTCTGACTGAGTCGTGTAACTGTCTGCATTACGATAGACTCGTTTCAACATTAAACCCATGAGTTTCGCTTTGACGTGGCTTTGGCCCTTGCCGATCGCGTCCAAATTTCCAAAACCATGGACTGTAGCCAATCTCTTGCATAATCTGTTCTGTTTGCCAGGCTGCGTTATTGTGTAGAAGGCATGTGTGTGAAGTATGATAGGCTCTTCAAGTCTAGCCAGTAGCCTGTGAACCGCATTCCTATAATTCAGAAAATAAGGGGCCATGCCAAGGTTTGCATCGATTTTTCTAAGCAAAGTTGCTGCATGGGGTAGAGTCGGAATCGGCAACTGTGAGAGTGCATATGAATCGTCAACAATCCTGACGGCTTGAGAACCGGATGGTGACGGCACCACGTTCAAGATTTTGAGCCCCATTCGTCCCATACGTTTCGATATCTCGAACACGTGTCGGGAGATGCCTTCATAAGGCTCGTTGTCAGTTCCTGGGACCATGATAACGTAGTTCATGTTTCTTCACAGCTGGTTTTGGAATGGAGGAGTTGCCGTAGTTGATTGTCGGACGTGTATGCACACGCGGTCTTGGGTCGTCTTAATATCTTGTCTTGGAGTTCAATCTTGGTCTTTTCGTTGCGAAGTAAAACGTTGTAATTGCAAGAATAATTGTTGAAGTGATTAAAACGTAGTTGAGGTTTCTGTCGAAGGCCAACTGGCCTAGAAGGGAATCATAGCTAGATCTGAGGCTAGAGTAGTTTGAGTCTAGGGAATCATAGTCTGTTCTGAGGGCGTCGTAATTTGAACTCAAAGATTGGAAGCTCTGCTGGAGGCTAGTGTAGCTCGCCTGTAACGAACTGAACACCTGGCTAATATTGTTGTAATCTGTTAGCAGTGAATTGTAGTTAGCTGAAAGGGAATTGTGGAGAGCGGTCAAGGAATTATAGTTAGCGGACAGAGAGTTGTAGTCGAGAAGTAGTTGGCTGTGTTCGCTTACGAGCGTCGCGTAATCTGCTGATGTCATGCTGTAGTTGACGAGTAACGCGTTGTAGCTGTTGAGAAGGTCGGTGAAGTTGGCGAGCAAGGAATAGTAGGAAGCATTCAAAGCCAAGTACTCTGGTGAAGGCACGAATTCGATTATTGCAAAACTGAAGGTGAAGGTTATTGGGCCGTAGTTGAAGACAGACGAGTCAACTCTGATTGTGTGGTTTCCGAGATCTGAGAGCGGAGGCTGCGATGGAACAGTCAGGTTATAGTTGTATGAACCATCTGCCCCCAGTACACCATCCTTGTTCAGTGCAATAGAGTAGTTGTCCCAGAAGATATCGGCTGTTTGGACTCCTCCTATGCTTGCATTCAACGTTTTAAATCTTACAAGGATAACTGTATTGGCGGATCCTTCTGACGGGAGGATTTCTGCTTCGATCTGGCCGTTTTGGGCTCTTACTCGGACAGGGAATATAAATATCATGAATAAGAAAAGCAGGATTGGCAGCATGAACTTGTGATGTTTCAGCATTTTTGTTCCACCTATGATGTATTCGAGCAGTTTATACTACTTCAGCTATTAGTTAAGGGTTCTATTTTGTTTTCGGTCAATATTGGTTCAGGCACGACTTTGAAAAGGTAAAAATAGGGCGTCCAGACTCATAGCCTACGATCAGAGTTGCGTTCGAAGCGCGCGCGCGAGTATTAGAACATCGAATACGTCCACTCTATTGTCTATGTTGAAATCCGCTTCAGGATTCCAAGTTTTGTCGCCCAGAACAGATCCATATGAAGCAGAGAAGATAAGCGCGTCATACAGGTCGACCGAACCATCTCTGTTAATGTCCCCGCGGCTTGTGGAAGGTGAATAACTCAGGGCGTCCACTGCACTTGAATCACAGTAAACAGTGGTGCTCCTGCAATTGTAGAGTTCGGATAGTCCGAAACGGATGTCGATCTGATATAAGGTTGTTGTGTTTATGTTTTCAATCGAGCATGATGATATGCCGTCGACGTAGAGTTCGGCACGCCAATTGATGGAGTCTTTATACCATTTCAGTCTGACCGAATACCATCTGTTCACGATAGGGCTCAGCGTGGAGTACCGTGACACCCATCCGCTTTCGGTTTTCACCAGTAAGTTCCATTTGATGACGCTTGCTACTTGTCTCCATCCCACATAGGCGATGGTGTCCCCGGCCACAGTTAAAGCAATGAGGTAGAATCGGGCGTCATCCGATGCTATGCCGGAGGAGGTCACTTTGAAGAATGCAGAAGCTTCCAGATTTGACAGGGATGTGAGAGTCTCGTAGCAGTAGGATGCTTCGAAAAGGCTGCTTCCGTCGGATGAGAATTTTGCGCTGTGGAGATTTGAGTAAGCGGCTTCGGTTGTAACGGAATTTGTCTCACCTTGAGACGTGTAGTTTCCAGTCCATAGGCTGAAGTCGCCTGTTTCAAAATCATCTTTGAAATTTCCGCATTCTTGACTGAGGATCACTACCATGGGTATGAATCTCGGTAGGACAACCGATTCGATGTCAGAGATTGGTATGATCTGGTCCATCAGTTCTACTAGGAAGCTTGTGATTCCTACTTTGGCTGCGTCGCTTATTGCAAATCCGGAGGCTCTTGATTCTCCGGAGTATGGATATGGAACAACGCCTCGTTGTTGGCATAATGACAGTATTTTGCTCGTTACGGTTGAATAGTATGTTCGGTTACCGTAAGAGCTTCCGAAGTAGTACTGTGCGCCGCCGGGTCCAAAATGCAGATTCATGTAAAACTTTGGTCTGTATTTTTCGAATACTCGGACAAGCGCCTGTGATTCGGGTTCGCTCAAAGGTGCGCTTCCACGGTAATTCTCACTGGTCGGGTCACTACTCCCGCCATAGTTCCAGTTTGTCGCAAAGTTCCTGTTCAGATCCACGCCGTTGAAATTTGTCCTGCCAATGTTGAACTTGTCAACGTCCACTCCAGGAATCATCAGGACGTACGATCTTGCCAGAATTTGACTGGCCAAGGGATCATGGCTTGTCAGAAGCCATTTTGCAAGAAAGCATAGGAGCTCTGAACCGAGAGTCTCCCAACCGTGAATTGCACCGTCAAGCAGAATGCTGTCACAAGAAGGGTTGCCGATCTTGACCATAATTATGGCCTTGCCCTGAACCGTGCTCCCGACCGTTTCAAATTTCACAAGGTCAGGGTACGAGTCTGCGAGTGCCTTGAAATCAGACATCATGACGTCATAAGATCTATATGGCCCAGCGTATGCTGATGGAACGAGTATCGCAGCAGATATCAGAAGAATCGTGACGACGATGGAAACCGCTTTTGAAATACGCATTTGTCTTCGATCAGAACGGGCGCAAGGTGAATAAAAAACATTATGGTAAAACATTATGGTTTGGCTCGCGCGCGCTGTTCATCAACTGATGGCGAAATTGCTGTCGCTGCTGTCGGTGATCGATGTGATTGATGTGCTTGT
>CAYGYP010000078.1:0-1497 GCA_964354115.1 uncultured Candidatus Bathyarchaeia archaeon
GTAATCAGCTTAGCGCCAATCCTTCGATACATAGGCATTTCAACAGTTCTGCTAACATCGACAAATCGACTGCCGATAACCACGTCAGCCACTCCTTCATTGATTGGTTTCAAAACAACTGGAATCTCCATAGGATCATGCTGACCGTCCCCGTCCAAGGTAACTAAAACGTCAGCCTCCAACTCACGAGCTCGTTCAAAAAGACTCTTAATAGCCGCACCGTAACCTAACCTTCGCTCATGCCTAACAACATCAGCGCCCAAGCGCTTAGCTATCTCAGCAGTCAAATCCGCAGACCCATCATCACAGACCACAACTACATCCGCGAACTCTTGTGCCTCCAAGATCACACGCGCAATAAAACTTTCCTCGTTGTACGCGGGAATACCCACAACCACAAACTGCTTCGCTTCGGCAACCAACACTTTTTCTGCGGCAATCACTTTGGTATCTTTAACTTTCACCACTACTTTTCACCCTGCCCACTCATGCGCCAACCCATCTGTCTTCTGCATAATTGCTTGTCGCCTTGTTTTTCAGCCAGCAATGTACGTAGTCCATCCTTCAAAGATACTCTGGGTTCGTACCCTAAAAGCTTTTCAGCTTTTGAAATGTCAGCGTAACTGTGTTTGATGTCGCCCAGCCTAGGCTCTTCATGAACAACTTCAAGATTCAGCCCAGCGCACTCCATAACAGCCCTAGCCAAATCATTAATCGAAGTGGGCGCCCCAAAACCCACGTTAAGAACCTCCCCCTCAGAGTTGCTGTTCTCCACAGAACTTAACACAGCATCAGCCACATCATTCACGTTAACAAAGTCCCGCGTCTGCATGCCGTCACCATAAACCACTAACGACAACCCTCGCCTGACCCTGTCGATAAACCGTGCAATCACGCCACAATAGTCATTCATGACCTGTCTAACCCCGTACACGTTGAAGAAACGCAAGGCAACAGACCGCAAAAGACCTTTCTCATGGAAACCAAGGCAGTATTTCTCACCCGCAAGCTTCGAATCCGCATAAGGCGACATCGGCCTCGTCGGATGCTCCTCGGTAACGGGCAGAAACGCGGGTTCACCGTAAACCGCACAAGAAGACACGAAAACGAACTTGCCAACTTTCTGTTTCGCGCACGAAGACAGAAGATTTATGGTGCCGCCGACATTTACAGCGAAGGTTAAATCCGGATTCTCAATCGAAAACGGCACACTAGTCACGGCAGCAAGATGAATCACAGTATCAACGCCCCGGACACATCTCCTAACAAGCTTCGCATCTCGAACATCACCCTCAACAAAACTAACCACGCCACCATCCAAGTGCCCCCTAAGGTTCTCCAGCTTTCCACTTGACAAGTTGTCAATAACCCGCACACCGTAACCGCTTTCTACCAGACGATCCACGACGTGGCTTCCTATGAAACCAGCGCCGCCAGTAACCAGAACCCGCTTAGTCAAACTTTTTCCTCAAAATCTCAACAATCTTTCGACCAGAG
>CAYGYP010000078.1:1597-7337 GCA_964354115.1 uncultured Candidatus Bathyarchaeia archaeon
AGAACCCGCTTAGTCAAACTTTTTCCTCAAAATCTCAACAATCTTTCGACCAGAGTCGCCGTCACCGAAAGGATTAACCCAACTCCTCTTCTTGCCAACCATAAGCTTAGCACAATCAACGATTCGTTCAGGATCAGTCCTCGCCAAAATGTTAGCGCCAACCTCAAGCGTCTCGGGTCTCTCCGTGTTATCCCTCAAAGTCACGCAGGGCACGCACAAAATACAGGCTTCCTCCTGCACCCCGCCCGAATCGGTCAAAACCAGCTTCGCACAGCTCTCCAACCGCAAGAAAGCCAAATAATCCAACGGCTCAACAAGCCTAATCCCGTTTGACTCCAAACCAAACCTCTCCATCTGCTTCCTAGCCCGCGGATGAACAGGATAAACCACCGGAACCCCCAACACCTCTTGAACCCGACGCAAACCCTTAATTATCCCAGAAAACCGCGCCTTATCATCCACGTTCTCCTGCCGATGCGTAGTCGCAAGAACAAACTCTCCACGCTTAACCCCCAACTCCGATAGAACCTTGGATTTAGCCTCGGCAAGCTCCAGATTCTGATTCACAGCATCCACCACCGTGTTTCCTACCACAAACACCCAATCCTTCGGGATGCCCTCACGCAGCAGTATGCCCGCAGACTTTTCGGTAGGCGCAAACAAATAGTCCGAGCAGTGATCCGCCACGACCCTGTTGATCTCCTCAGGCATGCTCCGGTCATAACTCCTCAAACCCGCTTCTACATGCCCCACCTTTATTCCAAGCTTCACAGCAGCCAACGCGCCAGCGAGCACCGTGTTCGTGTCACCCTCAACTAACACGACGTCGGGCTGCTCCTTCTCCAAAACCTCCTCAACACGCTTTAGCATTTCGCCCGTTTGTTTTCCGTGACTGCCTGAACCCACATCCAGATGATACTTGGCCTCAGGCAACTCCAACTGCTCAAAAAACACGCGATCCATGTTATACGAGTAATGTTGCCCAGTGTGCACCAGAGAATAATCTATCTTCAACCGCTCAAGCTCTCGGATAACGGGCGACAACTTTATGATCTCAGGTCTAGTGCCCAAGACAACTGAGACTTTCATCTAAACAACCGAAAAGCCAAAACCGTAAGCACAGAACGCGCCACGTTCACACGCGAACACCAGAGCAACCATTAAAATGCATAACCGCCAGATACATCGCAAACCCAGCATCCTTAGCCCACTCAGCCGCCCTCAGGTTACCCCACTTTCGAGCGAATAGACTGAGCTTGCAAGCTGAAGGAAACCCTACTTCTCTGATCGAACGAACGAGTCTACTCTCAAGCAAACCCTCCAGCTTTCTCGTGACAGACAGGACACACTTGGCGAGGGAAGCGCTGCGAATGCTGTCGGTAACTTTTATCGTCAAATCAATAAGCACTCTATCTATCCTTGGCAAAGATCTGAACCACACGCCAGCGCGCATGGCCCTCAACCTCATCTTCACTAACTGCGGCTTCTCAAGAAAGCTGAAACGGCTCCGAGATACTTTTTTCGACACGCCTTAATTAAACTCCTTCGAACTCTTCTACATTATCCATTTTCATTTCATAATATTTACTATACATTAACTCTTGTTAAAGACCTTAATTAAGGATATTCTCTCACATGGAAAACAATAAAAAATTTGTTCAAAACAAGTAGCCCGAAACGCTTAAAAAAGCCTCTTTTCACCACGGAAATTGAATGCAAGTGCTCATTGTTTTCTTAACACAAACGAGCAGTGGGTGCAACATGCACTTTCTTGCCAAAAACCCAGTAACACCTTCACACAGTTACAGCGCAACATGTAAATAAACCCAAGGTCTTTCCATTTTTCTTGACGTTAAAAACCCAAGAAGACTATTAAAAAAAGCAAACAAACCCCAGATCCCCTCATTTGAACGTTTTCTTCAAAAATGCTTCACAATAGAATCTACAGAAAACTCGAATCCGAGGCGTATCCAAGCCGAATTCAAACCTGTATACTCTCAGTCATGGAAATTGCAAGGTCTGGTTACACGAAAAATCCCCCTGGATCCAAACTTGGATTCGGTTAACCATGAAATTGGGTTCAGATTTCACGGAAATCAAAAAAGCGCACATCAAAGGCGACCCGAACCACCCACGAACACTTTTCACCTCTCAACACGCTTTCAACAAGTCAATCAACAAATCGACATCGACAAAACCAATTGACAATCACGGACATCAACAAAAAAATCATCAGCACAAAGTCGATTGGAACACTGTCTACGCGCTATCAAACACCTTGTTACAGTAACACGTGAAACAGTGAATTACAGTTTGTATTAAAATCTTTTCACGGAAAATTTTCACAGGAAAACAAGTATGTTTCACGGAAAAATTACGGAATTAAGGTAGCAGTTATAGAGGATAATTCCCCGTTTCAACAGTATAGACTTTCTAGATCCTCAAACTGAGACTTTTATCCTCCAATTTTTTCACAAGAATCAGGAGACCAACAAACACAGAAAAACAACCCCCTCCAAATCAATCATGCACTAGAGCGAAACAAGAACCTACCACAACTGCGTCAACTACCAGCAAAGTACTTGTTAACCACAGCAAAACTGCCCCGCAACCACAGAAAAAACAAAAACCCCTCATCAAAATCGAACTAAACCAACAAGAACTTTTTAATCACGCAAAATCTTCAACAACAAGTCAAACACTCAACAAAGAAACAAACAACAACACCACCATCAAAACAAACACCCAACATCCACTGAAACAAACAAAAAATGAACTACAAAAAAACGGGCTGGTGACGCGCTCCAGCCCTGGAGATTGCTGTCTCTACTCTTAGTCATGGGAAAAACGAAGCTTTGAGACAACTGTCTCTAGGTTGAGACAACCTTGGAGCGCTTAAGAATAAAAAGTAGCAACGAAAAAGGGTGGGCGAACCTGTCAGACAAGTTGTCTGGCACCCCATCACACGACATAATCTGAAAAGTCATCCAAAAACAATTTTCGACAACCGACGTAACTCCGCCAGTTTCTCCAAGAAAGCGTTAAAATCCTCAAACGGACCCGGAAACGCCGGTCTCCGCCCAGGTTTTGCCTCCTTCTTGCCCGCACGTTTTCTTAATCGGGACTGCTGCTCAGCGAAAAATTCAAGCTGCTTGGCAAAAAGAGGGTTGCTGCTGCAAAGTGCATCAAGCTGAACATGAACCAACGCCGCCTCCTGAGCTATTGGGTCATCAGGATATACTTTTCGAGCGATAGCGACCGAAGTAAAACCATCATGGAAAAGCACTCTGTGTTTTCGCCCTAAAAATAAATAGGGCATGTCGATCTGCCTGTGCAGTCGCCAATAGCTCTTCCCAAACAGTACCCGATCAACATAGCAATGGACCTTATGGCTCGGCATTCTTTCCCAGTCCTTAAGCGTTTCTCAGACTTTCTCCAGCGCTCAATTATGCGTTTCTACTTCATAGAGCGGTAGCCACAAATTTTGCATTGGTATACCCGCCTCAGACCGCCTCTGGGTCCGCCTCGAATCGTGCCCGCTGATTTCATCGAAAAACGCTGACATCTGGGGCATTTTTCCTTTTTCATTTTATCTCTCCTTTATACTGTTTTTCTAATTTTTGAGGAGGAAGCGCCCCGTTTCTGCGGTTGTCCACCGCAGTTTATAACACTTGCGGCAGAAGAGGCTGCAACCATGCTTAAATAGCAAAAAACGATGGAGAAGGATCAAGTTCCTAATTTCAAATTTCCAAGAAAACAGTGTTTTCCATGGAAAATGAATCTAAATCGAACGAAATCGCGCGCAGTAATAGAAGCATGGGGAAAGCATGGGAAAAGGTATACCTTGCTCAAATTATTAGCGCTCGCTATAATCTTAATGGCGACAAAAAAACAAAAAACAATAAGAAGCGACGCCTAATTTCTCCTTATGATTCGTCTCCTCTTTGACATGGGCACCTTACTCATAAAAGGCGAAATAGGCACTCCCTACGGAAAGTGGGATCCCTGCGTCAGCGGTTACAGGACAAAAGCACTACACTACCGAGACGGCTTAGCCTACCTCAAGGAAAGCAAAATCACCTATGAAGACAACGTCCAACAACTTCCGCCACGCGAAACCAACACGGCAACAGCGAGGGGCAAGAGTTAGCGCGCGCCACGATAAGTATAAATGTCCTTTATAATTAAAGGTGGAAACAGAATGATTAAGAAAGCGAACTTGTACATCGTGTTCGGGCTTGTTCTTTCATTTGTAGGCTTATTTTGCACTTTTGCTTTACCTTTAGACTTTGGTTACGGATATGTTTACTTCCATAGCCACGGCGAGGTAGCGGAAAAGGGGAACTTGATAGGCGCTGCAATAAATGCGGTTGGCGTATTAGTTCTCTTTTATGGTCTTTTATTGTCTTACTTCGAAATGAGGAAAGAAAATGCGCATGCAAAGGCTCCAATTTTTCTGCACTCACATTCAGAGTAACGTGTTTTTGTGTGGAAAGGCTTGTTTCAGATTTTGAAAGACGGGGAGTACCTTTTCGGTTTAGGATAGCCGTTGCCCCCGTTGCACCACGCGAAACCAACACGGCAACGGCGAGGGGCAAACAAAAAAAGAAAAAAGGGAAGATAGATGCGGAAGAAATCGCCACTAGCGGAATCTGTCTAGGAAAATCCACCTGTTCGAACCCTATTCTTTGGTCCGCTGCCATAAAAGCGCAAAAACAAAACTAAGAACGAAGGCAGCTTCACCTAAATAGTCAAGTCGTACAGGCAACCACCAAGCCAAACCCCAATAGACTGAATCGGGATTAACAACTTGAAAAGCTACGACATAAACCCAAACTGCAAAAGAGTAAACACAAAGAACTTTCCAAACGTACCTTCGTATATGGACCAATTACTCTTTCCTCTCATTCTGTTGTATGACTCTTCGATATAAATACGCGCTAATCTTCGCCTTCAAGGAAAAAAGGGAGGTTGTGCGGGAGACATCGCCACTACTGTTTTATGTTTATAGTCCCCAGCTTTGTATAGCGGTTTGGTGGAGCGAGTCTCTCTTGCGTTTTTCTTTTTTCTTGGCGGTGCCCTTGAACCTATTGATTTTTACGGTTGCGCCTTCGATGAAGACCCAGTGAGTTATGTTCAAGTTTCTGTGGTAAACAAACTTGATTACTACCCGCCGCAATTCCTGTGCAGACAAATTTTCTGAATTCACAGTTAGCTTGTTCCGGGCTGAGGCAACGGAAACTTGCAGGTTTGACTGCAGAAAGCTGGACAAGCGTTCTTTTTCGTTACCCAAATCGCCCAAGTCTACTTGGAGTTCTATGTTACGTTTGTTTTTGCGTCTAAAGAGCAAAGGTAAGTCTCCCTGTAAAGGGGAGCTATCCTGATATTAATAATATGGGCTTGGGACTAAATTTTAATCCCCAAGACACCGCCAAGCAAAAACTGCAACACGCAGCTAAAGATATAGACGGAAGGGTACCGCCACCTCAAGTACTTGTAAACTCATAAACTGAAATCCTTTCAAAATCTTTCAAGCGTACAAACTGATTCGGAACCGACACATTATACCAGCCTATATCCGTGTTCCACCAGACAAAATAGACGGAACCGAAACCACGATTCAAGGCATCGTCTAAAGCCAAGCCGCCGTCGTTCCAAAACTGAATCGTAACGTGCGACTTGTTCAAGTACAGCCGTTCCCATTCGTCAAAAACGTGATTTACAAGCACACAGGAGTTGC
>CAYGYP010000079.1:0-7315 GCA_964354115.1 uncultured Candidatus Bathyarchaeia archaeon
GAGTTTTTCAGAAGTCTAGAATTCATAGAGGTTTCTCCGCCCATGTTCATCTCAGCCGCTGTTGAGGGCGGTTCGACACTATTCGGTTTGAAGTATTTCGATCAGGACTTGTACTTGACCCAGAGTTCCCAGCTTTATCTGGAAATACTCATTTACTCACTGGAAAAAGTATACTGTATTGCCCCGTCCTTCCGAGCTGAAAAGAGTCGGACGATCCGGCATCTGACGGAATATTGGCACATCGAAGCAGAGTGGCCTTTTGCTGACATGCATGATCTGATGCGTTTCGAAGAGGAGCTTCTGACTCACGTTTGCCAGAGAATTGCCAAGAAATGCAAGAAAGAATTTGCCGAACTCGGTGCCGACATTTCCAAAGTGGAATCCGTCAAGACGCCGTTTCCGAAGATGACTTACACTGAAGCAGTTGAGAGGCTTAAGGGCAAGGGCTCCAAGATTAGGTGGGGAGACGATTTGGGTTATGATGATGAGAAGTCTCTGGCTGACGAGTTTGGCAAGCCATTCTTCGTATATGATTATCCAACGGCGATCAAGGCATTCTACTGTAAGACCTATCGGGATCATCCTGAATTGGCCATGTCCACCGACATGCTTGTGCCCAGAATAGGAGAGATCTCGACGGGCGGCGCTAGAGAAGATGACAAGGAGACATTGATCAGGCGAATCAGGGAGATGGGCATGAAAGAACAGGATTATGACTGGTACTTGGATCTGCGTAGATACGGTACCGTTCCGCACGTTGGTTTTGGCATGGGCTTGGAAAGAGTGTTAACATGGATGCTCGACTTAGAAAACATAATAGACTCTATTCCGTTTCCAAGAACAATAAGGAGATTTTACCCATAGAAAACACGTGTTACCTTTCAAGCGATTTTTCGTTTCGTGAAAATCGTCGTATCTTCGAAGCCTCTCTTTCTCCAAACAGTTCTTCCGAGGCTGTTTTTGGCTGCAATGGGATGCTCAACGTATTCCACTCCTTCAGCTTTCATCCATGATAGAATCTGTTCTAGCATCTTTGAGAAAACGCCTTTTCTTCGATATTGTGGAAGAACAAAATTGTCGCCGATAAGACCAGCCTTCTTTATTTTGTAGATTGGCGGCCTTGCATATATTGAAGCTGTCATGTAACCAATGATCGTATTCTTTTCCATCGCGACCAATACGAGGTTGTTCTGTTGTCCGATGAACTCCTTCATATAGTTAATCCATCGGGTGCTGGCATCCTCTTCAAACATGAAATACCCATCCAGTTTTGCATGACGTTGCATGTACATTTTCTGCAGGGCGGCGAGTTCTGGAAGCTGTCTCTTGGAGGCTTGAGTAATTTTCATGTCGTTCTCGTCAAGAGGATAGTGGGTTTCGTGGTAATAACATTTCAGACAGAAAAAGCTTCTCGTGAAAGGAATCGTCGTTTAGGCTTCTTGAATTCCACGTAGCTTTCATAATCTTCTTCAGAGGTGAATATCTTCCATTTCTTTACACCAGTGGGAACATTTGCTTTTCGTACAAACCATTTCATTCCAATACACACTTCGGCTGCTTTGAGCAAGTGTGTGGCTTCATCTTCACTTTGCAGTGGATATTCAGTGCAGAAGACATTGCGGGTGTCCATAGGTCCAGCAAGTGTATTTCTTGCGATCGCATGAGGAATATGAAAGCCGCCAGCCATAGCATTCCGGGCAAGGGTTGCTCTTGCCGAGTTTTGCGTTGTGTTTTGCCATCTGTCTTCACTAGCTGGAATCCCGGATTCTTGTTTTTGTCATTTCTTAAGTGCCTGGCTGGCGCTATTCGCTTCTTCTGTTCTTCAATGAGTAAGCAATCAGAATGACTTCAACAATGATGTTTCCTGCTGCGAATAGATAGAGAGAGCCTATATTGATCGATACTATATAGAAAATCAAGAGACTCAGTAGAACCCAGACGAAAAAGAAGTCCTTCGCAAGGGCGACTGTCCTTCTGTTTCTTCTGATGCTCGTCTTCCGTTTTGGTCTACTGTCGACATAAAGATATATGCTCACCAGCGTGAGGAATATGCATCCGCCACTAATGGTGATGGCCCACCAGTCGAATAGTCCAAGATCTGCCGTGTTCATTCACCTTCCTTTAGAGTTTGCATACCCTATAGAAGAACGCTTTGCCTGCATCAACTAGGAACAGGTAAGTAGTAACCATAAGTGCCAAGAGTGCCCAGTATCCGGTCGGAAGTGCGGTGAATCCGAGGAGTTCTCCAATTGTGAATGGGACTATTGTTCCGAACGCTATGCATGCAAGCGTAAGCGCAACCACCCATTTTCCAGGGCGGCTCGTCAAGAATGGAATGCGCCTAGTCCTAATGACGAATATCACCAAAACTTCCGTCCAGAATGATTCCACGAACCATCCGCTTTGAAAGAGTTGTGCGTTACTGACGGCGCCGAAAACGAATAACATTATGCCGAAGGTGAGAAAGTCATAAAGTGAACTGAACGGACCGAAAAAGAGAGTGTACTTTCTCACCCAGCCTATGTCCCATCGTTTTGGCTTCTTAATGTATTCTTCATCGACGTTATCAGTTGGCAGGGTCATGTTGGAAACATCATACAGCAGGTTCATGAATAGTATCTGCATGGCTGTCATGGGCAGAAAATCCAATAAGACTGATGCTACGGCAGCACTGAACATGTTTCCAAAGTTGGAGCTTGTTCCCATGAGGATGTATTTCATAGTGTTGCCGAAGATCCTGCGGCCCTCATTTATGCCGTCAGCTAGCACAAGTAGATCTTTTTCCAAAAGGATGATGTCCGCTGCCTCCTTTGAGACGTCAACAGCCGTATCCACTGACAAGCCTACGTCTGCTTCATATAGTGCTGGGGCATCATTCACGCCGTCTCCCATGAAACCCACTACATGACCGTTTGCTTTCAATGCCTTGATGATGTCGAGTTTCTGTTCAGGCGTGATCCGTGCGAAGACGGTGGTTTCTTCCACCACCGTTCTCATTTCATTCCAACTCATCTGTGTCAAGTCTGGGCCGCAGACAATTCTCTTGATTGTGACTTTGAGTTCGTCGCAGATCGTTTTTGCTACAAGCTCGTTGTCACCGGTCAGTATTTTTACATCCACACCCATTTCTTTTAGTCTCGTCAGGGCTTGATGAGCGTCATTCTTTGGTGGGTCAGTGAAGATGAGAAAGCCTAGAAGCGTTAGATCTCTTTCATCCTCGACGGAGTATGATGTCTTGCGTTCGGCATGACGGTAGGCAACTGCGAGAATTCTATATCCAAGCTGCGAGAGATTGTAGAATTTGGCGTTGATTGCTTTCTGAACATCACTGAATGGTTCTGTTCTTTCGCTGATCTCGGCTTGTGCGCATCTTGCGAAGATCGATTCGGGCGCCCCCTTGCTGATTAAAGTGCACTTGTCATCTTTTCTGACGACTACTGACATGAGTCGTCGTTGATAATCGAAGGGGATCTCGTCAATCTTGGCGTATGATTTAGCGCTCTCTTGAGCGTCGTTCTTGATGGCGTACTCCCAGATTGCTGAATCCATCGGATTGCCAACGATTGTTTCTCCTACGACAGCGGAGTTGCATAGCAATGAAAAAGTCAAGATTCTATGATCTTTCTCTTCGCCAAGGGAATAGCAGTCTTGTAGAGCAATTTTCCCCTCCGTGAGTGTTCCGGTCTTGTCTGTGCAGAGAATATCCATGTTGCCGAAGTCTTCTATTGAAACTAGACGTTTCACGATTACCTTTGCCTTCGCCATTCTGCCTGCGCCTTGAGCGAGGCTGATTGTTACGATGGCAGGCATGAGTTCAGGTACAAGCCCAACGGCCACTGAGAGAGAGAAAAGTAGAGAGTCAGCCCATGCATTTGGGAATCTGACAAGGCGCAATGAGAATATGCTAATCGCAAGAGCTGCGGTAAGGGTAAGAATCATGTTGCCGTACTTTCTGATTCCCTTTTGAAATTCTGTTTCAGGATGTGATCGAGTCAGGCTTTTTGAAATAGACCCGAACTCGGTGTGCTGGCCAGTCGAGACGACAACACCTTGACCAGTGCCATGCACCACCACGGTGCCCATGAACAGATGATTCACCAGTTGCTGAGGCACCGGACGCTGAAGATCAAGCTGATCTGAAGATTTCTCAACGGGTAATGATTCGCCAGTAAATGTTGCCTCGTCAGTCTGAAGATCCTTGGACTTCACTATTCTCATATCTGCCGGGACTATGTCTCCAACGTAGACTGAAACGAGGTCTCCAGGAACCACCATTTGCGAGTCTATCTGTAAGGTCTTACCATCTCTGGTGACCACCGCTTTAATCGACACGTTCTTTCTCAGATTCTGGACGATTTTCTCTGCCTTGTACTCGTTATAGAAGCCTAAGATGACGCTGAGAGCAATCATTGAGAGTATTATTATGGCCTGTATGGGTCCTGAGAAGACGCCAGCTACCACTGCACACGCAATCAGAATGGCGAATATTGGATTTTTGAATTGCCTGAGAAGGACCTGGGAACTGCTGAATGCATGTGTCGGTAACTCGTTTTTCCCATAGACTCTGAGCCGTCGGCTAGCTTCATCATTAGACAAACCGTTTTCGCTAGTCTCAAGGGTCTTATAGACGTCCGTGGACGAGATAGACCAGCAGTCCTTGCGTTTGCTGCCATCTTTCTCCTTTGCCGTATTTTTGAATCCGCCTCAAACAAGATTCCCTTAACATTCCCTGAAACCGTTGCTCCCTTTCCTACGGCTAAAGGGGTATTTAGGTCTTATGTCACGGCTATCGGGGCAACTTCAGGATGGATTTTGGGAATCCTAAGCAGGTTCTTCGTGGACATCTATGCGTGCAACATTAGGATATTCACTTCTGATTGCGCTTTCGAGACGGTTGGAGATTTCGTGTGCCTCTTTTATGGTTAGTTTTGGATCGAAGTGGCAATGAAGGACGACATGGATGGTCTCGCCGAATCTACGGACCTGGATTCCGTGAACTTCCTTGATTTCAGGGAAGCGTTCTGCCATGTGTTCAATGTACGATTTCAGTTCAGTTTCGATTCCTGCCAGTTCTTTAGATATGAGATCTGACGCAGATTCAATATGAATGGTGACCTCTGAGATATTCGAGTCGGCGGCTTTTATCTTCTTTTCAATCTGATCGGCGACATCGTGCGCCTGCTTCACAGTCATGTTTGCACTGACCTCCAAGTGCAGATCAACGCACAGTTTTCCATTGATCGTTTGAAGGTGAATGTTGTGAACACCCCTAGAACCAGGTTCTGCTTCTGCGATCTCTTTCACAAGTTTCCAGATGTTTTCTCGACCATTTCCATATGGTTCAGTGTCAACTGAAATTCTTGCGTTTGGAATAGTCTCCTTTACCTTTTTTTCGATGTCCAGTGAGATCTTGTGAGCGCCTTCAAAACCGAGATTTGCGTCGAGCAACACGCGCATGTCTACGTCGAATCTTTTTCCACTCATACGCACGTTTAGTTGACTGCAGCCCTTAACGCCTTTTATCCCCTCAACTTTCCTTCTGATGGCCTGTGCGATCTCTCCCTTTGAACGTTCAACAAGTGGAAGTGGCAAACATGGCTCCTCATTACCATTCTGAATATCTGAAATATATAGCTGTCCATCATCAAGCCCTATCAGGTAAGCATCGGAACTCAACTTGTTAGCAAAGTCTAAATTTGGGCATTAACATTTAGGTTGAAATGAGTTCGTCAACTATGGAGAACAGTAATGACCACGCATTAATAGTGTCGAACTTAAGCGTGAAGCTTCAGAACCAAATGATTCTGGACAACATAAGCTTTGAGCTTAAGAAAGGAACAGCTTTGGCGATTGTTGGACCGAACGGCGCTGGTAAAACTGTGTTGTTCAAGGCATTGCTGAATCTGCTACCACATGAGGGGAGGATTGAGTGGCAACCGAAAGTGAAGATAGGCTACGTTCCTCAGAACATCTCTGTGAGTGATATCCCAATTTCTGTAAAGGAGTTTCTATCATTCAGGAATGGCTTAGACGTCGAAGCTCATCTTAGCCCTGTTAAACTGAACGACAAGGATGTCTTGAACAAGAACCTTGGTGTTTTGTCCGGAGGGCAACTTCGAAGGGTATTGATTGCTTGGGCCCTGGTTGATAACCCGAATGTCCTGCTGTTCGATGAGCCCACAACTGGTGTGGACCTGGACAGTGAGGAGCCAATCTATAGAATGTTGAATGAACTGAAAATGAAAGAGAAGATAACAATACTCCTGATAACACATGACATACACATCGTAAGAGAGTATTCAGATTACTTGCTAGCCTTGAACAAGTGCGTAACGTTTTTTGGAGAATCAAAGGAAATAATGAACTCATCAGTACAGAAGATAATCTACGGCGAAACAGTCTGTGCAGGAACACAACCATAAACGGTGATTCTCACGATAGAAACGCTCGCATTCAGCCTTGTAACAGGGATTTTCGTAGGTATCTCAGCGGGGTACCTCGGCTCGCTAATGGTATTGGAGAAAATGGCGCTTGTTGGAGACGCTTTGTCGCATGTCGCTTTGCCAGGCCTTGCGATTGGATTATCACTCCATTTAAGCTATCCCTTCTTAGGAGCGTTCGTTTTCCTCTTTGCAGCGGCCGTCATCATCTGGCATCTGGGAAGAGTCACCAGATTGTCCTTCGAATCCATAGTGGGTGCAGTATTCACATTGGCTTTAGCAATAGGAATACTAATCATACCTGAGGCCGAGTTACTTGAAGCCTTGTTTGGTGACATAACAAGAGTAAATCTGCTGGACGCAGTCATAGCAGCAGTTGTTTCGGTTGTGGCAGTTTCTCTGACGAAGATCATCTACAAGAAACTCGTTCTGGGCATGATTTCAGAGGAGCTTGCAATTTCCAAGGGAATCAACATAGCTAGAACGAATCTCCTGTACCTTTTGCTTGTTTCCGTCATAGTGGCCATAGGCATAAAAATCGTTGGAACATTGCTAGTAGGATTCCTAGTAATCGTTCCTGCAGCAGCCGCTAAGAATCTAAGCTCGGACCTGTTCAGATATTCCATATTCAGCGCTGTATTCGGTGCGATCAGTTCGTTCTCAGGAGTTTTGTTGTCGAGTTACTTAGGTCTACCGTCAGGGCCCCTAGTGGTCATTTCAGGAATCACAGTCTTTGCAGCAACGGTGCTTGCAAGATGGAAAGCGAAATAAACAACAGCTGAAAGCACCGCTGGCGCATTGCAAAAGGCTAATTGTCGCTAGTCCCTGCTGCCGAATCCGCCGAAGATGCCCTTGATTTCATGCCATATTGAAGC